>NZ_BAAHYK010000254.1:0-200 GCF_054657595.1 Desulfocicer niacini | reverse complement strand
CGTCAGGAGGCCCGACAGAAGGGCATCCTGCTACCTGATGCGCATACCGAACCCGAGGGGTGGAATGCCCGGGATAAATTTACAGCTGTCATGGAGACCGCCTGTTTGAACGAAACAGAACTGGGCGAATACTGCCGTAAAAAGGGCATATTCTCCGAACAGGTACACCAGTGGCGCCGGGCCTGTGAAAGTGCCAACGA
>NZ_BAAHYK010000253.1:0-204 GCF_054657595.1 Desulfocicer niacini | reverse complement strand
GTCTCCCTGGCTTACCGGTAATGGTCTCTATTCGGTCTATAAGCGCTTCAACCTGCGCCCTCTCGCTTTCTGCCGCTCCTGTAGAAATAACGGAGAGGGGGAGTCCGTTGCCATCCACCAGAGCATGGAGTGTAACTCCCTTGCCTTTGAAGCCATACTGGACATCTTCGCCGCCGCCCTTGCCGGCAGCAAACGATCCATCTA
>NZ_BAAHYK010000252.1:0-207 GCF_054657595.1 Desulfocicer niacini | reverse complement strand
CCAGCAGATCCTTGTAGCAGACGGTAACGCAATTGAATTTTATAAACGCATGGGGTTTCAACGTGCAGGTAAAACGGAGTCTATGTGGATTTATAGCGGGAAGGACCATTAATATATAACAATGCTAATTCAGCCGACTCAAAAAAGCCACACGGCAGATTAGCGACGTTAATCCAAGATCAAACTTTATGCATTGTAAAGTTGAAT
>NZ_BAAHYK010000251.1:0-208 GCF_054657595.1 Desulfocicer niacini | reverse complement strand
GAGATTCTACATAAAATAAGGGGATTAAAAAAAATTGGATAGATGTTTATAATACTTCAAATGAAGGAGGGTAGAGGTACGTCCTGAAAATGGAAATTCATGAAAAGAGTTGACTATGGAACACCTGAAAGGCGTTATTTCACAATTTTACAGTTATCTCAAATATAAAATATTGACCCGATATAGAAAAAAAGAATAAAATAACAGC
>NZ_BAAHYK010000250.1:0-208 GCF_054657595.1 Desulfocicer niacini | reverse complement strand
ACTGTTATTTTATTCTTTTTTTCTATATCGGGTCAATATTTTATATTTGAGATAACTGTAAAATTGTGAAATAACGCCTTTCAGATGTTCCATAGTCAACTCTTTTCATGAATTTCCATTTTCAGGACGTACCTCTACCCTCCTTCATTTAAAGTATTATAAACATCTATCCAAATTTTTTTAATCCCCTTATTTTATGTAGAATCTA
>NZ_BAAHYK010000249.1:0-209 GCF_054657595.1 Desulfocicer niacini | reverse complement strand
AAATCTATGCTAAGTGGTAAAGGATGTGGAAATGCCCAGACAATCAGGAGGTTGGCTTAGAAGCAGCCATCCTTTAAAGAAAGCGTAATAGCTCACTGATCGAGTGGTTCTGCGCCGAAGATGTAACGGGGCTCAAGCATAGTACCGAAGCTGCGGAATGAAATTTATTTCATTGGTAGGAGAGCATTGTATACGTATTGAATCGTCAT
>NZ_BAAHYK010000248.1:0-211 GCF_054657595.1 Desulfocicer niacini | reverse complement strand
GTAGCCAGCCTCCAACATATGGGTTGCAAACCAGTTCCTCCAGGCGCAAGCCAGCCGAGTAAGCTGTCATCAACAGCATGCGATTTCCAAATCCGGTCGCCGCATTGATCAGCGTCATCACCTCCTCTACACTGAGTACTTCGGGTAGAAATTTCGGCGTACGCTGGGCAGGAATTGCGATATGGATATGCTCATCTTTGAGAACCTTGCC
>NZ_BAAHYK010000247.1:0-214 GCF_054657595.1 Desulfocicer niacini | reverse complement strand
AAGCAAATGCACTCGGACAGGCAAAAGCTGCGTCGCTCGTACCTCGCTTTGCATCTTTTACCTGCCAGTGATTTGCGCCGTTATGGGATTTAAAAAGTAATCAATTTAGAGGATTGTTTATGAGTAAAAAGGTCGTTGATTATTACACGGAAATATTTAGTGAAAATGAACGTCATGAAGATGGTTTTGGTCAAATTCAACGACAGCGTACACT
>NZ_BAAHYK010000246.1:0-215 GCF_054657595.1 Desulfocicer niacini | reverse complement strand
GGACAGTTCTCTCCCCTGTCAGGCCCCGATAAGAAAGCCACCACGGCTCCCTATTCCACCATTGACAGTGCATTTGATGTGGTTAAGCTGGCCACGGCGGCCGGGGCGTCCTTTGTGGCCCGATCAACGGCTTATCATGTCCTTGAAACCGTGGATATACTGAAAAAAGCCATTGAACATAAAGGCTTTTCCGTGGTGGAGATTCTTTCCCAGTG
>NZ_BAAHYK010000245.1:0-220 GCF_054657595.1 Desulfocicer niacini | reverse complement strand
CAGGCGCTGCACATTGACCGTAAGGGACGCGGGCTTATAGTCTTTTGCCCCTTTTGTGTTTCCGGTGCCTATTGAATAGTTGGTTATCCTCTTACGGCACGTGAGCTTGAGCGTTGAACTAAACCCCTTCGGGGCAGTATCCGTTGCATAATCAGCATCTTCCCCACATCCCCTTCTTTTGTTTCAACCACAAAAAACAGAAAAATTTCTTTCCAATTCC
>NZ_BAAHYK010000244.1:0-220 GCF_054657595.1 Desulfocicer niacini | reverse complement strand
TACAAACCAACCCATCGTTAAAATCGATGCAGATGATTTGATTTTTGATAATTTACCACAACAAATTTTCAAAGAGCATAAAAGATCTGGTGGGCCTGGATGGAGTTGAACCATCGACCTCACGCTTATCAGGCGTGCGCTCTAACCAACTGAGCTACAGGCCCAACACTTTGATCTCTCAAAGCTGGTCAGTGAACTTACGAATCGTTTAAGATGTCTC
>NZ_BAAHYK010000243.1:0-222 GCF_054657595.1 Desulfocicer niacini | reverse complement strand
CTTTTTTAATGTCTTAACGTCAGAGATGTTGCCAGCCAGTTTCCGATAATAGAAGGGAAGACGGGATTGCTGACCAAACAACAGGGCCAGATTGATCTGTGGCAGATGCTCATGGTCTTTGTTTCTCCCATAACGGACCTGCCGGAGACATTGTGAGTAACTGGATATTGATGTACTGTCGTATGCAAGAAATTCTTTCTCAATCCTGCGTTTTCCCTGAAG
>NZ_BAAHYK010000242.1:0-223 GCF_054657595.1 Desulfocicer niacini | reverse complement strand
CCCCAGATATCTTTCAAACAGGGGCCAGATTTCAGGAGAGATAAAGGTGGATACATGGATACCGTTGGTCACATGGGAGATGGGGATCTCATTTTCCGGAAGGCCCGGCCACATATGCGCCCACATCTTTCGGGCCGTGTGGCCATGGAGACGACTGACGGCATTGCAGTACTGTGACATTCTAAGGCCCAGCAAAAACATGGAAAAAGCAGACGCCTTATCC
>NZ_BAAHYK010000241.1:0-224 GCF_054657595.1 Desulfocicer niacini | reverse complement strand
TAGAGGCCATTTTCATGATTACACCTTCTTTAAATCTACATGAAGTGTATTCATGAGTTCATTAATGACGAGCAAACTGCTTTGTTCTGTGAAGTCAGTTATATGGGCGTAACGAGCTGTTGTTGTGGGGCTTGCATGACCAAGCAAAGCCTGAATATGACGAAGGCTTAAGCCACGTTCAAGGAGATGAGTGGCAAAACTGTGGCGAAGGGAATGGACGGAGA
>NZ_BAAHYK010000240.1:0-228 GCF_054657595.1 Desulfocicer niacini | reverse complement strand
GGAAGGTATTCCTGTCAGATGCTGGGTGCTACCCGGCAACCAGAATGATGCCAAATGTGTCGACCAGGTCCAGAAGGATATGAATGACTGGAAGCTGGGCAATGTGATCTGGGCCATGGACCGGGGCATGACCAGCGAAGAGAACCGGCGTAATCTGCAAAGAGCCGGGGGACAGTATATCCTGGGTGAAAAACTCCGGGGGATTACTATAAATGAAGAGGCCCTGAA
>NZ_BAAHYK010000239.1:0-232 GCF_054657595.1 Desulfocicer niacini | reverse complement strand
CCGTTTAAGCACATTAACTTTTTCATTAATTTCATCAATTAAACCAATTTTTTGGGCCAAGAGATGAATAGCGCCAAGACCTCCATGGGCTATACCTTGATAGCGGCCATCCATTTCATAATGAATATTGGATGCCTGGAGCATGGGTAAGAATTGCTCTTTCAAATTTCGTTTTTTAGTTCTTTTATGAATTTTTTGCTTGCGTTTGTTTAGTTTTTTACCGATAATTCTT
>NZ_BAAHYK010000238.1:0-233 GCF_054657595.1 Desulfocicer niacini | reverse complement strand
GCTGTGAATATTTCACCACTTTCATCATCCTTGAGACTGCAGGTGGCCCCGATGATCACCTCTTTTTCCACGGGGTCATAGACAGTTCCACCCACGAATTTTTTGGGAAGATTTTTGTAATAAACCCGCGATTTCGTACCGGCTTCAGGGTTTAAAAACTCCGCATCCTTGATGAAATCGGCAAAGTCAGATTCTTCTCCAAATTTAAGGGCTTCGGTGGGGCACTGGTCCAC
>NZ_BAAHYK010000237.1:0-234 GCF_054657595.1 Desulfocicer niacini | reverse complement strand
GGATTTATGAGCCAGGAGGGCATATTTTGTTTTGAGGTACGCTTTGCCGGATTGCTTTTCCAGTGCTTCCAGTTCGACCTTGATCCGTTCCAGATTTTTTTTGCGGACATGGCGGTCATGTTCGGCCTGTTCCGGATTATAGGCAATGACAAACCGCCGTCTGCCTGTACCCTCGTCAACGAAGACCTCTTTGATATGGAGATTCTCTTTGACGATCTTAAACCGACCGCCCCG
>NZ_BAAHYK010000236.1:0-236 GCF_054657595.1 Desulfocicer niacini | reverse complement strand
TCAAGTTCATCTCCAGTCAGCCAGCCGGGGGAGCTTTGCTTCTTAAAGGGCTGTGGAAACGCATCGGCATTGATCGTTGCCTTGCCGAAGCTCTGAGGGACAGAGCCTTCACTGCCCCGGTAGGGGATGCCATATTTGCCATGGTGGCCAATCGAGCCCTGGCACCCGGATCCAAACTGGCAGTGGAAGAGTGGGCTGCCAAGGATGTCCATCTGGACATTGAACAGCCCATCCAG
>NZ_BAAHYK010000235.1:0-237 GCF_054657595.1 Desulfocicer niacini | reverse complement strand
CAGACGGATGACTTGCCCTCCTGCGTCCCCCCTTCTCTCAAACGATAACTTGGTGGTACAGGAATATTAACCTGTTTTCCATCGCCTACGCCTTTCGGCCTCGGCTTAGGGATCGACTAACCCTGAGCAGATTAGCTTTACTCAGGAAACCTTGGGCTATCGGCGAGGGGGTTTCTCACCCCCTTTATCGCTACTCATGTCAGCATGGTCTCTTGTATACACTCCACATCACCTCGC
>NZ_BAAHYK010000234.1:0-239 GCF_054657595.1 Desulfocicer niacini | reverse complement strand
CTGGTAACAGCCAACCCGATGGTGACCTGAGGCAAATCGTCTCTCTTGTGTTTGGATTTGCCATATGCCAGCAGGTCAGAGTCTCCGGGATCTTCCATTTCAAAGTAGGTGTTGGTGGTATCGAAAAATATCAGATCCACAGTGAAGTTCAGCAAGTGCGCGGTGGCCCAGAAAACCTTTTCCTGGATGGCAGCTTCATGTGCAAGCAGAAAATCCATGCTCCGGTACAGGTGCTGCAC
>NZ_BAAHYK010000233.1:0-239 GCF_054657595.1 Desulfocicer niacini | reverse complement strand
ATGCAGCACCTGTACCGGAGCATGGATTTTCTGCGTGCACATGAAGCTGCCATCCAGGAAAAGGTTTTCTGGGCCACCGCGCACTTGCTGAACCTCACTGTGGATCTGATATTTTTCGATACCACCAACACCTACTTTGAAATGGAAGATCCCGGAGACTCTGACCTGCTTGCATATGGCAAATCCAAACACAAGAGAGACGACTTGCCTCAGGTCACCATCGGGTTGGCTGTTACCAA
>NZ_BAAHYK010000232.1:0-244 GCF_054657595.1 Desulfocicer niacini | reverse complement strand
CCCCCGGAACCTGAAAAAATCAGTCTGCTTCGTTTCATTGCTTCCTCCCCTTCATGGCTCTTTCAATCACTTTATCATACTCCTGGCAATATTCGGGTGCGTCCGTGTCCACAAAAATGCCCCGGGGAATGAGTAAAGGATTGGCATCAAGGGCCTTGGAACCGATCTTTGCCGTGGTGTTTTTCTGGAATTCCAGCATCTGGGAGGCGTTGCCCTCCTTGTTTTTCCGCCCATAGTGGGTGGG
>NZ_BAAHYK010000231.1:0-245 GCF_054657595.1 Desulfocicer niacini | reverse complement strand
GTGTGCCGGGCACGGCACACGTCTTAAGGGTGAGCCTACACCTTAAAATCATGAAGGTCAAGGCAAGTCCCAAACCCAGCCTGATGGAGGCGGGTCGAAGACGCGAAGCCACGGTATCGTGTTATCACAACGGAGTACCGGTGACGGTGCTTCGGAAGGCAGTGGTTCCGCCGAGGCGGAGCAGCACAAAAGTACGGGGCGACGTACAGGAATCGCGTCAGGCGTGCATTGTGGGACGAGCCTTC
>NZ_BAAHYK010000230.1:0-249 GCF_054657595.1 Desulfocicer niacini | reverse complement strand
AACGAATAAGGATAGATTGTGTGAGGAACGAACCACAATCTTATCCATTGGTTGGACAAGCCCTGCCATATAATAAGAAAATATCTTTTGGGGAACATCGGGTAGGTGATGCGCCTTCAATCAAATAACCTTTTTCAAGACGCAGAAGTGTATTAACCCATAATCAGGCTTTTAAAAAAAAGTTTTTTATGTCATAAAGATTTTGCCTCCTGTTTTTAAATGCACTGCAGCTTTTGCCATTAAAAAAAA
>NZ_BAAHYK010000229.1:0-257 GCF_054657595.1 Desulfocicer niacini | reverse complement strand
TAATATATATTTGATGTCAGCTGGATTTAAACCGACCTTTTTTACATTACCAGGAATCCATCGACCATAAGGACACTCAAGTGTTTCGATCAGAACAAGCCCCTCTGTGGTTTTAACTAAGTACGATGAGCCCCATTTATCCCCAACATAAAATACATTATCGAACATTTGAAAAGGTTCTACGTAGCCATTTTTATCGCTTTTTTCTGGAATGAATTCTTCTGCAAAGGTTGCTGGGACATAGAATAATAATATTA
>NZ_BAAHYK010000228.1:0-259 GCF_054657595.1 Desulfocicer niacini | reverse complement strand
AAAGTTAACAATTGGCACACTTTTGAATAGATCAGGAATAACCAAAACAAAGGGAGCCACCCCGTTAGCTATTTTCACGGCATTGTTCAACCTGTCTTTTTCAAGAGTAAATTTATTTCAAGGTATTGTGAAAAACAAAGAAATCCAGGTTGATAAAGATGCAGTGTACAATTTTTTGAATTCATCCACTTATAACTGGAGGCGTTTTACACTTCTTCTTTTCCGTAAAATTTATTTTGTGATCAAAAAGCTTCTCAAC
>NZ_BAAHYK010000227.1:0-264 GCF_054657595.1 Desulfocicer niacini | reverse complement strand
CCGCATCCCAGACCGATCAGCCAGTTGGCCAAAGAAGAGGGTATCAGCGAGGCCACATTATATAAATGGCGCCAGGAGGCCCGTCAGAAAGGCGTCCTGCTGCCGGATGCCGATACCGAACCGGAAGGATGGAATGCCCGGGACAAGTTTACCGCGGTTGTTGAGACTGCAGGGCTGAACGAGACAGAACTGGGTGAGTACTGCCGTAAAAAAGGCATATTCCCGGAACAGGTTCACCAGTGGCGCCTTGCCTGCGAGAGCGCC
>NZ_BAAHYK010000226.1:0-270 GCF_054657595.1 Desulfocicer niacini | reverse complement strand
TATCACCTACCTGGAGTGACAATGTTTCTTCCAGGCGAAGTCCCATGGAATAGGTGGTTAATATGAAAACACGATAGCGTAGTTTACGTGTTGCACCAATGAGGTTCTCAATCTCAGCAGGGGTGAGAATATCAGGGATTGTTGTGACTTGGGGTGGTTTTACAATATCAACCCACTTCCAGTCAATTTTTAACACATGTTTCCAAAAAAATTGCAAACCAAGGCGGTCAATTTTGACTGTGCTCCATGAGTGAGAGTCTACAAGGTCCG
>NZ_BAAHYK010000225.1:0-273 GCF_054657595.1 Desulfocicer niacini | reverse complement strand
GTTGGACGAAGCCGCTGCGCGGCGGAAAACCCCGAAATAGTGTATATTCCTTAAAGATGCCCAATTCAGGGCACTTCAAAAAAGGAACATACCATGAAAAAATCAGAAACAGCTCGATTCGACAAACTTTATAAACTTCATCAGAGATCTCTCAAACTTCAGGGTAAAGCCCAAAAAACAATTGACGCTTACTCCAGAGCCGTTCGCCGGGTCAGTAACTATTTTGACTGCTGCCCAGACAAACTAAACCCGGAACAATTGAAAATATACTTT
>NZ_BAAHYK010000224.1:0-278 GCF_054657595.1 Desulfocicer niacini | reverse complement strand
CTCTGGCTGAAGGGTTCCATGACGGCGTAGCCCATCATGCGTTTTAAATCGGATTGCCCCGATAAAATGAGCAGAAACGGATCAAAGGAATCCATTTTAAAATTCGTCAGTAATCTGAGTTCTTCAAGAGGTCCCTGTTTAAGCAAATGAGCTTCATCGATAATGAGCACTATGGTGCGTCCCCGTTGTTCTTTGGCATCCAGGAATTCTTTCTGAATCTGCTGGTAATTGGCGCTTTTAGTGAACTTGTTGTTCAATCCCAGCAATGCATTGATATG
>NZ_BAAHYK010000223.1:0-280 GCF_054657595.1 Desulfocicer niacini | reverse complement strand
AAAAATCTTCTTGAGCTTGCCAGTCAACTATGGAAAATTCGGTGGACACTGTTGAAAAAGCCCTCCAATTTAAGCAGTGAAGAACGATATGAAATAGAGAGAATTGAGAATCAAGACACGGGCTTTATAAAAAACTTCCGTTCAATTATTCGGCAAATTGGAAATATATTTGATCATTCAAATACAGAGCTTCAGGCCAAAACAAAATTTAAAGGTAACTACTCACCCCCAGGGATCAAAAAAAAAAATAAAAAAAGACTTGACAGGTTTTTTTGGGGAT
>NZ_BAAHYK010000222.1:0-283 GCF_054657595.1 Desulfocicer niacini | reverse complement strand
ACCATGCCTTTCCACGCTATGGCAACCGGCAGGTCAAAGTGTCTACACTCAAATCCTGGCTCAAGGCATACCGGAAAAACGGCTTTGACGGATTAAAGCCCAAAGTCAGAAAAGATAAAGGCAGACCCAGGAAAGCCGATCCACAGGTGATGGACGCCATTCGGGTGACATGCAGGGCCTATCCCCATATCACCGTCAAACGGCTTCATGAAAAGCTCATGCAAGAGCATTTGACCGACAAGTCGTTCATTCATTACAATACGTTGTTGAGGATCGTTAAGGA
>NZ_BAAHYK010000221.1:0-284 GCF_054657595.1 Desulfocicer niacini | reverse complement strand
CTTGATTCTGTAAACACCCCTGTCTACTTCAATACCGCCGGAACATATGTGTTGCAGCTTGAAGCCGCAGATGGAGAATATACAACATCAGATACAGTGACTGTCACCGTCACCCCCCCGGACACAATATCTCCATCCATACCATTAAATTTATCAGCTGTGGGGGTTTCAGGCACACAGATTGATCTATCCTGGACCGCATCAACAGACAATGTATCTGTGATGGGATATAAAATTTATCGAGATTATGCGGAAATCGCAGATATTGTTGGCACAACCTATAA
>NZ_BAAHYK010000220.1:0-288 GCF_054657595.1 Desulfocicer niacini | reverse complement strand
GGCTTTTCGGTAATCACGAGATGATTATCATCATTTCGATTTAACAATCGATCTTTGATAACTTAATGATTGCCTCTCATCCTGTTTGTCTGAATCCATCGGAAAAGCGCTCACTGCCTTTAGAGTCGGACTCAGTTTTAGGTGGATTGAGCCAGACCGGTCCTTTCGGCTTCCATTTGCGGGTGCCCCCACTCCAGCGCTTCGGGCACTTTTGCTTTGCTTCCCGATAAATTCGGTCCCGGTTTTCAAGGATGTCCTTATCCCTGCCGGTATGCCGGTCCTCGGGTA
>NZ_BAAHYK010000219.1:0-295 GCF_054657595.1 Desulfocicer niacini | reverse complement strand
TCTTATGCCGACGCAAAGGTGAAAAAATGAAAGACCTGCCGGCCTGGTTCGGCTTTAAACGATATCCCTTTGACAAGGAGATCAGCACCGCAGATATGGTTGATACACCGGTCATCAAGGAAGCGCTTGCACGGCTGGAATACATGAAACGCAGGGGCGGTATCATGCTGCTGACCGGTGATCCAGGTGTGGGAAAAACCATTACCATCCGGCGCTTTGCCGATTCTCTTAATGAAAACATTTTCAAGGTGGTTTATACGCCGCTAAGCACTCTGAACCGGAGTGATATTCTTCG
>NZ_BAAHYK010000218.1:0-299 GCF_054657595.1 Desulfocicer niacini | reverse complement strand
CAGCGCATGGATGAAATTTATGACGATGAACTCTGGCGTGCCCATGAAATGAGTCGTACCCAGATGATTCGTACCTGTCGTGAATTGCTGAAGAAACAATATCAGCGACGCAACGCCCCCAGAAGCCTCATTGATCAGATTCAGACCATCCTGGACCCGGATGTGCTGACCATTGTCTTTGCCCGCAGGTTTGCCACCTACAAAAGGGCACATCTCCTTCTCCAGGACCCCGAACGGTTGGCAGCCATTTTAAACAATCCCCATCGACCGGTGCAGATCATTTTTGCCGGCAAGGCCCA
>NZ_BAAHYK010000217.1:0-303 GCF_054657595.1 Desulfocicer niacini | reverse complement strand
CAGAAAACGGCCTGATGCAATACAAGGAGACAAGGGATATGACTCTCGTACATTGAGGGGTCGCATCAGGCACCGAGGAATTACCCCCATGATCCCCCGTCGGTCATGGCAAAATCGAAAACCGCCCAAAGGCAGACCTCCCAATAAGCCGGTTGATCGTTGGAAGGTCGAGAGAACTTTCGCATGGCTACAGCGAAAGTACAGAAGGCTGGTAGTCCGATGGGAACGCCGTAACAAATATTGGAAAGGTTTTGTTATGTTTGCTGTCTGTCTCCTCTGGGTTAATCCTCTCACGAGATTTTT
>NZ_BAAHYK010000216.1:0-305 GCF_054657595.1 Desulfocicer niacini | reverse complement strand
ATGCATACCAAAGATAAGATCCAAACAGCTTATGCCGACAAAGGGTACGCTGGGGCTCCAAATAGAGAATTTCTGGCATTGAACCAGATCAAGGATGGGATCATGCGAAAAGACAACATCAACGCCAAATTGACCGAGGTGGAGATCTCAAGGAATAAATCCATTTCAAAAATTCGATACATCGTGGAACAATATTTTGGCATCAGCTGCTTACATGATAAAGGAGACAGAGCTCGATTTACACCCATCTTTAAAAACTCAGTAGACATTATGTTCAGGCAATTTGCATTCAATTTGAAAAAAGG
>NZ_BAAHYK010000215.1:0-306 GCF_054657595.1 Desulfocicer niacini | reverse complement strand
TATGCATACCAAAGATAAGATCCAAACAGCTTATGCCGACAAAGGTTACGCCGGGGCTCCAAATCGAGAATTTCTAGCACTGAACCAGATCAAGGATGGGATCATGCGAAAAGACAACATCAACGCCAAATTGACCGAGGTGGAGATCTCAAGGAACAAATCCATTTCAAAAATTCGATACATAGTGGAACAATATTTTGGCATCAGCCGCTTACATGATAAAGGAGACAGAGCTCGATTTACGACCATCTTTAAAAACTCAGTAGACATCGTGTTCAGGCAATTTGCATTCAATTTGAAAAAAGG
>NZ_BAAHYK010000214.1:0-308 GCF_054657595.1 Desulfocicer niacini | reverse complement strand
GCTCTGAAGGCTCTGGAATGTGATGATCCTGCGGGTGATGATGCCAAATGCATTGGCGAACTCCTCGGTGTTCTTGATTCCTATGTGGAAGAACCTGTGCGTGACACGGACAAAGATTTCCTCATGCCCATCGAGGATGTGTTCAGCATCTCCGGTCGTGGTACCGTGGTCACAGGTCGTATTGAACGTGGTGTTATCAAGACCGGTGAAGAAATCGAGCTTGTGGGTATTCGTGATACGACTAAAACCACATGTACCGGCGTTGAGATGTTCAGAAAACTGCTGGATGAAGGCCGTGCCGGTGACAA
>NZ_BAAHYK010000213.1:0-312 GCF_054657595.1 Desulfocicer niacini | reverse complement strand
AAATATATAAAAGGATTTAGGATGCTTACCTTGGGTTGGTCTGATGGAAACAGTTTTCTTGGAATTGATTTTATCCTTTTATCCTTAGCCGACAAAAAAAACAGATATAACGAAATCAGCCTTGATATTGATAAACGAACTTGTGGATACCCACGACGCCAGGAGGCCGTCACCAAAAGTACGGCACATCTTGTCCCTATGGTCAAAAGAGCTCTGGATATAGGGGTTCGGGCCAAATATGTATTAATGGATAGCTGGTTCTCAATGCTATCTTCCATAGCGGATCTTCGTGAACATATCCATGTTATCTGT
>NZ_BAAHYK010000212.1:0-315 GCF_054657595.1 Desulfocicer niacini | reverse complement strand
GTTTTGGACGCCGAGGGTTTTAGCGGTCGCCGAAGGCAACACAGAAGCATCCGTTATTGGCGAGGGTGTGGAGGTCCACCGGAGTCATCAGGCCGTGGCATGCAGGAAGAGATGCGTTGAAGAACTCGGGAAGCCCCATTGTGCTCCTGGATGGAATTACAAATCCAGGTGGTTGCCGCAAGGCAGTTATATGCCAATGAGGTGTCTTATCAGGCATAGTACTCAGGGGTTGGGAAAGCCAGCCACACGCGTGCGTATACCATGCATGCAAGGGAAAGGACCTGACGGAAGGACGCAGCCCACAAAGGAAACTCG
>NZ_BAAHYK010000211.1:0-319 GCF_054657595.1 Desulfocicer niacini | reverse complement strand
ATTGCTTAAAGATCACATTCATCTTCATTGTCTGGTTCCGGGCGGTGTTTTGACACTGGATAAAGCAGAGTTCAAAATCAGTAATGAGTCTTTTCTATTTCCGGTCAAAGCCTTGTCCAAAGTGTTTCGTACCAAATTCATGGAAGGATTTAGTTTGCAAATCGGTGTAAAAAGGACAATATTGCACTGTGTCTCAAATTGTTGGAAGCGGAGGCCGAAGAAAGCGGGGCTTCCAGATCCGTTGAGGAGATTATGCTCGATTTGACCGGAAATGATATCCGGTGCTGCCCATTATGTAAAAAAGGAATACTGGAGAAAA
>NZ_BAAHYK010000210.1:0-321 GCF_054657595.1 Desulfocicer niacini | reverse complement strand
CAATTTGAGACACAGGGCTATATTTTTTTGTTTGCACCGGTTTGCAAACAATCCAAAATGCCGGATACGCATGAAGTTCCGGGGGACTACATGGAGAAGAAAACGGCGGATAAACTCCACCGCTTCCAGGGTGATCTCCTCTGTGATTTCTTTCCTGCGGTTTCGATATACAAAGGTGACCTTTGCACCTTCACAGGACTTGATCCTGTAATTTGAGATTGCCACCCGATGGGTATAACGCGCCATGTATTCCAAAACAGTTTCCGGCCCGGAAAAAGGCGGTTTGGAATATACCACCCAATCCTTTGACCAAAGCTTGCA
>NZ_BAAHYK010000209.1:0-322 GCF_054657595.1 Desulfocicer niacini | reverse complement strand
CCGGTTATGTAATCATGGGTCAGCTGGTGCAGGGGGTTGAGAAAAATTTGGTCCGTGGGGCCGATTTCAATGAGATCACCCAGATGAAAATAGGCGGTGCGCTGGGACACCCGGGAGGCCTGCTGCATGGAATGGGTCACAATGGCAATGGCATACTCTTCCCTCAGCTCATCAATGAGATCTTCAATGATGGCTGTGGCAATGGGATCCAGAGCGGAGCAGGGTTCATCCATCAGTATTATTTCCGGGTTGACGGCAATGGTCCTTGCAATGCAGAGTCGTTGCTGCTGCCCCCCGGATAGACCGGTCCCGGGCTGATCCA
>NZ_BAAHYK010000208.1:0-326 GCF_054657595.1 Desulfocicer niacini | reverse complement strand
TGGGAGGAGTGCTGTGCCGGGGCACCTTACTGCGGCCCCGGTGATGCTGCTCTCCTGCCTGATGCAGGATCCGGTAAAAGGTAGACTCGGAGGCAATATAGGTGCCATTGTCTGCCAGTCGGGGCACAATCTGTCCCGGCGGAAGGCTTGCAAACTCTGGATCATGGCAGATAGTTAGCACTTTTTCAGTCTCCTCGCTGGTCAGTTTATTGGCCGGTTCAGGACGAACAGCAGTTGGTCGTCCATCTTTCCTGATATCAGGCTGTCCGGTCCATCGTTGATACGTTCTGGAGCTTATACCCACAACGTTGCATGCGGCTTCAAGA
>NZ_BAAHYK010000207.1:0-328 GCF_054657595.1 Desulfocicer niacini | reverse complement strand
GTCTTGCCGATTCAATAGGGATTGATGCGTTGGGTTTTGCCGAAGCATCTCCTTTCTCAGGTTATAAAATAACTCATTCCAGACGGTCAGACCCGAAACTGACTTTACCGGATGCAAAATCTATTATTATTGGAGGTATATATATCGGCGGAATGACCCTTCCTGCCTGGAAAAATCCCTGGTACGGCAGAACAAGCAGACTCTATCTGTCAGAGTTTTTTCTTGATGTCGTAAAACCGCTTGAACCGATTGCTGAATTATTAAAAAAATCAGGATTTCAGTCAGTTATTTGTAACGGTTCTGAAAAAGAAGGCTCTATTCTGCCACT
>NZ_BAAHYK010000206.1:0-329 GCF_054657595.1 Desulfocicer niacini | reverse complement strand
GCAGGGCCGGTGGCCTACTTTTCCATGGAATTCGGTATCCATGAGAGTATACCCATCTTTGCCGGTGGACTGGGTGTCCTTGCCGGAGATTATTTAAAAGCCTCATCCAATATGGCCCTCCCCGTGGTGGGTGTGGGGTTGCTCTACCGCAAAGGGTATTTTCATCAATACCTAGATCAGGAGGGATGGCAGCAGGAAGACTATCCGGAAATTCAATTGAATCATCTTCCCCTGGAGCGGGCAAGGGACCCCCAGGGTAATGAGATCAGCATTTCCATTATGGGACCCCAGGGAGCCGTTCGGGCCTTTGTGTGGCGGACCCGGGTGGG
>NZ_BAAHYK010000205.1:0-330 GCF_054657595.1 Desulfocicer niacini | reverse complement strand
AATAATAGGACAGTGAAATGTTGAAAATTCATAGATGTCAACCTTAGATGTTTTGGAATACCAGGATATTTTGGAATTGGTTTGCAAAGCTTCCTGCCAATCCCTTTTTCTCATGTCAAATTCTATTATAGTTTTCTTACCTTCTATAAAGGATCCTGTATAAATATCCTTATTCGCTTCTGTCACAGAGGACTCAAAGTGGGCTTTTATTGTAATTCCCATAATTCACTCACATCAATTAACAAGGTGGTTGCCGTTGATCATGAAAGAAATTGGGTTCCGTGTGGTTTTATGTCAAGATGGTGTTGTGCAAAAAGTGGGACACACCCG
>NZ_BAAHYK010000204.1:0-332 GCF_054657595.1 Desulfocicer niacini | reverse complement strand
AAGTTACTCAGATTCGGGAATAAACGTCGGGATGCAAGAACCGCTTTTGAAACCGATCACGTAAACAGTCTTTGGATGTGTGATTTCATGCATGGCCCTCTGGTGACCTTGAATCGAAAAACATACAAGGCCATCTTATGCGCAATTATTGATGACCACAGCCGCATGATCGTCGGGCATGCGTTTGCCCCTTCGGAAACGGTTTTGTCATTGACCCTGGTGTTGAAGGAAGCCTTTCTGGCATTTGGGTTTCCCAAACGCATCTACGTTGATAATGGCCCATCGTTCAACTCAGATTTCCTGGCCAAATGTTGTGCCTTGTCCGGCATATC
>NZ_BAAHYK010000203.1:0-337 GCF_054657595.1 Desulfocicer niacini | reverse complement strand
AGACAATGACACCTATATTGCCTCCGAGTCTACCTTTTACCGCATCCTGCATCAGGCAGGTGAGCAGCATCACCGGGGCCGCAGTAGGGCGCCCCGGCACAGCCCTCCTCCCAAAGGGTTCTGTGCCACCGGACCGAATCAGGTGTGGTCCTGGGATGTGACCTGGCTGCCGTCTCAGATCCGCGGCATGTACTTTTACCTGTATATGATCGTTGATGTCTACAGCCGGAAAATTGTCGGCTGGGAGGTTCATTCTACCGAGAGCGCCGAACTGGGAGCCGCCTTTATCCACAAGGCTATCCTGGCTCAGGGGTGCATCTTGAAACCGCCGGTGATC
>NZ_BAAHYK010000202.1:0-352 GCF_054657595.1 Desulfocicer niacini | reverse complement strand
TAGCCGGGCATTATGGCAAATCGCCGGATGAGCTGAGCCATAAAGAACTGCAAGATTACCTGATCCACCTGAAAGAAAATCTGGATTTATCATTCAGCAGCTGCAATGTGGCGCGCAATGCCATTCAATTTCTTTCTTTATGGCAAGGTTCTCAAAGATGAGAATATCCATATCGCAATTCCTGCCCAGCGTACGCCGAAATTTCTACCCGAAGTACTCAGTGTAGAGGAGGTGATGACGCTGATCAATGCGGCGACCGGATTTCGAAATCGCATGCTGTTGATGACAGCTTACTCGGCTGGCCTGCGCCTGGAGGAACTGGTTTGCAACCCATATGCTGGAGGCTGGCTAA
>NZ_BAAHYK010000201.1:0-353 GCF_054657595.1 Desulfocicer niacini | reverse complement strand
TACCACTGCCTTTCCGTCCGAATGGGAGGGTCAAAATGTACTTGCCAACTGATCTACGCCCATCTTCCTGCTCGATAGAGGCACAAAATGTAGAAGTTTCCGACATTTTTCGACGTCATATCAATGATTATCAAGCCCGGTATAAACTCCATCCGGAGCATTACAAGGTGGCGAGTGATATCATGGAGTGTCGGACTCCTTACCTTGGGGGACATATCCACGCTTGTTCCGATTGCGGACATGAAATTGAGCTGTACAACTCATGCGGCAATCGCCACTGTCCAAAATGCCAGACCGTGGCCAAGGCAAGGTGGCTTGAGAACCGGAAGGCCGAGCTTTTACCGGTCCCCTAC
>NZ_BAAHYK010000200.1:0-366 GCF_054657595.1 Desulfocicer niacini | reverse complement strand
TAGAGGCCATTTTCATGATTACACCTTCTTTAAATCTACATGAAGGAAGTGTATTCATGAGTTCATTAATGACGAGCAAACTGCTTTGTTCCGTGAAGTCAGTTATATGGGCGTAACGAGCTGTTGTGGTGGGGCTTGCATGACCAAGCAAAGCCTGAATATGACGAAGGCTTAAGCCACGTTCAAGGAGATGAGTGGCAAAACTGTGGCGAAAGGAATGGACGGAGACTTTTTTTTATACCACATTCAGCCACAACTGTTTTCATGGCTTTTTGAGCACCACCTCTGTCCATATGAGTTGTAGCCTTTTGAATTTTTGCAACAGAACCTGTTCCATTGGGGAACAATAATGTGGGATTACGGTGC
>NZ_BAAHYK010000199.1:0-370 GCF_054657595.1 Desulfocicer niacini | reverse complement strand
ATCCCCTTAACCTTCCGGCACCGGGCAGGCGTCAGACCCTATACTTCGTCTTGCGACTTTGCAGAGTCCTATGTTTTTAGTAAACAGTCGCTACCGCCATTTCTCTGCGACCCTCATCCGCTTTGTGGAGCAAGTCCACTAACAGTTAAGGGCATACCTTATCCCGAAGTTACGGTATTATTTTGCCGAGTTCCTTAACCAGGGTTCTCTCAAGCGCCTCGGGATACTCTCCCTGCCTACCTGTGTCGGTTTACGGTACGATCACCGGTTATCTCGATAGAGGCTTTTCTTGGCAGCATGGGTGCAGTCAGTTTATGGGATAAATCCCTCCTCATCACTTCTCAGCCTTATAAAGAAACGGATTTTCCTG
>NZ_BAAHYK010000198.1:0-373 GCF_054657595.1 Desulfocicer niacini | reverse complement strand
TAATCAGGTTGTCAATGGATTTCTAAAAAAGCGTTGAGAATAGCAAAGGCAACCCCATAATTTACCGTGACAATATAAATATACGGAACTGAATGGCTGAGTATGAATAGCTGACCTTATAAACGTGTGAATAAACCACATGCCCAGGGCTTTGACCCTGCAGTTATTTGTAAAAGAGTGGATATCACTCCCGGTCAATCAATATCCGACCCGATTTAATCCGGTGGCACTGGCAAGGTGGCCACACCCGTTCCCATCCCGAACACGGAAGTTAAGCACCTTAGCGCCGATGGTACTGCACGGGCAGCTGTGTGGGAGAGTAGGACGTCGCCGGATTATCTTTTTAAATAGCCCTGATCATTATTTTATAATG
>NZ_BAAHYK010000197.1:0-377 GCF_054657595.1 Desulfocicer niacini | reverse complement strand
AATTCATGTCCATTTTAAAAAGGGTAATCTTTTTTGTATGGCCCATGAAAAACAGCTTTGTAAAAAGTTCAGAGCTTGTGTTTTCAAACCCTGTTAAATCACTCTTTAACGCAGCTGTATATATAATAAAATTACTACAACAAATTTTCAAAGAACAAATTGTGGTGGAGGATAGCGGGATCGAACCGCTGACCTCCTGCGTGCAAGGCAGGCGCTCTCCCAGCTGAGCTAATCCCCCACAATGGTGGGCCTGGATGGATTCGAACCATCGACCTCACGCTTATCAGGCGTGCGCTCTAACCAACTGAGCTACAGGCCCCCGAAGGGTTAATCCCTCAAAACCGGTCAGCGAACTTCATAAATGCTTAAGATGTCTT
>NZ_BAAHYK010000196.1:0-383 GCF_054657595.1 Desulfocicer niacini | reverse complement strand
TTGTCCGTAAGGCATTTCTCCTCACGTTTTGCCACAATACGGCAAGTTTCCTGTAGTAGCCTTTTCATATTGCCAGCCCACCTATATTGATTGGAATCAACAACAAACACCAACTCCCTCAAAAGATGGGAACCGCAAAGGCCATGACCACAATGATCGTAGGATAAATATGACGCCCAGCAATCATGAATTATCACCCCGCCATAGCGGGGAATTATATTCAAATCGACAATCGCATCTTTGCCCCGCTTTCGATGAAGTAGTTTCAGCGTGGTTCCTCCGGAAGAATAGACATGAATCCAGTTATTTTTCTTATCCACCCGGAAAGATGTTTCATCTACATGAATTGATGGTGCTTGAAGAATGCTCTCAATAGCCTTTGC
>NZ_BAAHYK010000195.1:0-383 GCF_054657595.1 Desulfocicer niacini | reverse complement strand
GGATATGTGTACCAAATATGTATGGGGATTGTAAATAGCTATTAGAAGTGTAAAAAACAAAAATTTAATAAATTTTTTAGAATGACCGTTTAATGGGCTGTTATTTTAATCTTTTTTTCTATGTTAGGTCAATATTTTAATTTAGCTAAACAGTAAAATTGTAAAAAAATGCACTTCTGATGTTCCATAGTTAACTTTTCTCAGGAATCAGCATCTGCAGGACGCACTTCTCCCCTCCTTCATTTGCAGTATTAAAGACATCCAGCCAATTTTGATAATTGCCCTAATTTTAATCAACCGGTTTTATGGAGAAAATCTTCCTTTGGGTGACTTTATGAATTCGTTCCCTCCCATACCGTAGAGAGATTTTTTTATCTCAAATT
>NZ_BAAHYK010000194.1:0-388 GCF_054657595.1 Desulfocicer niacini | reverse complement strand
ACACACCATGCTTTACGCCATGGACAACAAGGCCATTGAACTGGGTATTCCCGTGCACGAAAGAAAGGAAGCCATTGCCCTGATCCACGAAGATGGCGTGTGTTATGGCGCCATTGTCCGGGACCTTGTCACCGGTGAACTCATTGCCTATGTCGCCCGGGCCACCACCATTGCCACCGGCGGATATGGCCGTCTTTATTCTGTGACCACCAATGCGGTGATCTCAGAAGGTATCGGTAATGCCATTGCCCTTGAGACCGGTGTGGCCTGCCTGGGTAACATGGAGGCAGTGCAGTTTCATCCCACGGCCATCGTGCCTGTTGGTATTCTCACCACCGAAGGCTGCCGTGGGGACGGCGGACTCTTGCTTGACAAGGACGGATATCGC
>NZ_BAAHYK010000193.1:0-388 GCF_054657595.1 Desulfocicer niacini | reverse complement strand
GCACACCATGCTTTACGCCATGGACAACAAGGCCATTGAACTGGGTATTCCCGTTCACGAAAGAAAGGAAGCCATTGCCCTGATCCACGAAGATGGCGTGTGTTATGGCGCCATTGTCCGGGACCTTGTCACCGGAGAACTCATTGCCTATGTCGCCCGGGCCACCACCATTGCCACCGGCGGATATGGCCGTCTTTATTCTGTGACCACCAATGCGGTGATTTCAGAAGGTATCGGTAATGCCATTGCCCTTGAGACCGGTGTGGCCTGCCTGGGTAACATGGAGGCGGTGCAGTTTCATCCCACGGCCATCGTGCCTGTTGGTATTCTCACCACCGAAGGCTGCCGTGGGGACGGCGGACTTTTGCTTGACAAGGACGGCTACCGG
>NZ_BAAHYK010000192.1:0-390 GCF_054657595.1 Desulfocicer niacini | reverse complement strand
GTAGCCGTAGCGAAAGCGAGTCTGAACAGGGCGAATAAGTTGTATTGAGTAGACCCGAAACCAGGTGATCTATCCATGTCCAGGGTGAAGCGCGAGTAAAATCGCGTGGAGGCCCGAACCGTCACAGGTTAAAAACTGTTCGGATGAGGTGTGGATAGGGGTGAAAGGCCAAACAAACCTGGAGATAGCTGGTTCTCTCCGAAATATATTTAGGTATAGCCTCACAAGTTTCTTATCGGGGGTAGAGCACTGGATGGGCTAGGGGTCTCACCAGATTACCAAACCTAACCAAACTCCGAATACCGATCAAGTTAAATTGTGGGAGTCAGCCCGCGGGAGCTAAGTTTCGCGGACGAGAGGGAAACAACCCAGACCGCCAGCTAAGGTCCC
>NZ_BAAHYK010000191.1:0-395 GCF_054657595.1 Desulfocicer niacini | reverse complement strand
CGTTTGGACAACACCTCTGCAATTTCCGTTGAAGGGGTAATGGGGTAACCTGCAAAAAAATCCACTCCTGCATACAGTGCCCCTTCCACACATGCCTCATTTCCCTGGACAAATTTTATTTTTTCAGTCATTTTTATCATCCTGGTCTGTAAGCACCTCAATTGCAAGATCCGGGCACCTTAATTCACATAATTTACAGCAGATGCAATCCTCTGGTCTTACTGCAATAACTTTTTCCTTGGAATCAAGTTCAAGAACCTGTTTGGGGCAGAAATCCACGCAGATTCCACAGCCCTTGCACCAGTCTCTGTTTATCACATGTTCCTTTAGTTTAAGCCTTGCCATACACTCCTCTTGGTGTCTGTCCATGCCGTTCTATGGCATTAATAAGTATG
>NZ_BAAHYK010000190.1:0-410 GCF_054657595.1 Desulfocicer niacini | reverse complement strand
GGCGGTAATCAGACGATAGGGCTTCGTTTTCCCGGAATTGACATACCCCCGGGAGCGTTGATCACCAATGCATATATCGAGTTTGAAACAGATGAGACAGACTCCAGGCTTACCTCCCTGTCAATCACAGCACAGGATAGTGACGATGCATCCGCCTTTTCTTCATCCAGCTTTGATGTGTCAAATCGGCAGACAGTCAATGCATCAGTCATTTGGAATGATGTAACCCCCTGGGATGTGGTAGATCAAAAACATCAGTCTTCTGATTTATCATCCGTTGTACAATCAGTGGTTGACCGATCGGGTTGGTCAGAAGGCAATGCAATTGCATTTGTGATAACCGGTACAGGATTGAGAATAGCAGAAGCCTATGAAGGGGAGCCTGGTGCAGCACCGATTCTTCATGTTGA
>NZ_BAAHYK010000189.1:0-414 GCF_054657595.1 Desulfocicer niacini | reverse complement strand
GCAGATAACATGGATATGTTCACGAAGATTCGCTATGGCAGATGGCATTGAGAACCAGCTATCCATTAATACATATTTGGCCCGAAACCCTATATCCATAGCTCTTTTGACCATAGGGACAAGATGTGCCGTACTTTTGGTGACGGCCTCCTGGCGTCGTTGGTATCCACAAGTTCGTTTATCAATATCAGGGCTGATTTCGTTATATCTGTTTTTTTTGTCGGCTGAGGATAAAAGGATAAAATCAATTCCAAGAAAACTGTTTCCATCAGACCAACCCAAGGTAAGCATCCTAAATCCTTTTATATATTTTTTATGCGTATGGTCAAATACTCGGGATAGAAGTTCTACTTTTTTTGAACGGTTCCTGCTATAGGTAGAATCATCAAAAATGAGAACTTCCTCAGTGGAGTC
>NZ_BAAHYK010000188.1:0-422 GCF_054657595.1 Desulfocicer niacini | reverse complement strand
CTTTATGGCAAGGTTCTCAAAGATGAGAATATCCATATCGCAATTCCTGCCCAGCGTACGCCGAAATTTCTACCCGAAGTGTTCAGTGTAGAGGAGGTGATGACGCTGATCAATGCGGCGACCGGATTTCGAAATCGCATGCTGTTGATGACAGCTTACTCGGCTGGCTTGCGCCTGGAGGAACTGGTTTGCAACTTATATGTTGGAGGCTGGCTACGACATTCGGCGTATTCAAAAAATGATGGGCCACAAAAGTATTTCCACCACCATGACATATCTTCATGTGTCGAGGGAAAGTGTGTCAAAAATTAAATCTCCGATGGATCTCTATTACAAAGATACCACTGCCTTTCCGTCCGAATGGGAGGATCAAAATGTACTTGCCAACTGATCTACGCCCTTCTTCCTGCTCGATAGAGGCG
>NZ_BAAHYK010000187.1:0-433 GCF_054657595.1 Desulfocicer niacini | reverse complement strand
TAGAGAAATATATTGAATTGTTATCAAACAAACTTAAAGGGAAAGAAGATATGCGTCAATTTCTGCTTGGTTTTAGCGTAGGCGCTTCGTCTATATGGGCAGTATCAGAAACTCTTAACACATTTGCTAAAACAAAGGCTGTCTGCTTTTACAGTTCTCAAATAAGAAAATATCTGAGTGTAATTCCAAAAGTAGCTATAGATTTATATTTTTCAAAACATGAACCAAATTATGATGTAGATGAGATCGTTAAAATAGTATCAAAGAAACTAAATGTTAATTGCTATAAAACAAATTTTAAGCATGGATTTATGAATGAGCTATCATGTAATTACAGCCAAGAAGGCTACAGTAAGTACATGGAAATAATAAAAGACGTGTAACAAGCCAATAAACACGGACCCGCAAACAGCGCGCGGTCCGGTTATTTAAA
>NZ_BAAHYK010000186.1:0-433 GCF_054657595.1 Desulfocicer niacini | reverse complement strand
AACAGATGCACAGACCCCAGGAAAAACATGATAAAAGCCGTCACCACCTGGATGTACCAAAGATTGGTGTCGTCGTGTTTCATCATCCCCATCTGCTGACGGAGTATGGCATGCTGTTTCCAGGAGATGGGAAATTTTCTCACCCCCAGAAGGGCATGGATAATAAACAGGGTAAATACCCCCAAAACGGCAAAAAATACGGCGGCGGGATACCCATGGCCCGTGTCTGAAAGAAAAGACAGCTCCATGAATTTTGCCACAAAATTAAAGGAGCCCTTGCCCAGCAGAATACTGCCCACAAGCATCATGTGTACCCACATGAAAAGCCCCAGCACCAGGCCGGTGCCGCTCTGGGCCAGATCCAGCCGTGCCGGTATCCGACTCTTTTTTACCTTGTCATTCTCTATCAAGCGTTCCATTCATCCTCCTTGAT
>NZ_BAAHYK010000185.1:0-436 GCF_054657595.1 Desulfocicer niacini | reverse complement strand
TGAGCAGGTACCTCAAAGAACTGAAGTCCGGCAAACTGGCAGTGGATAAAGCCAAGGTCAGGAAGGCGGAAAAGCTTGATGGCAAATATCTGCTGAGCACCAGTGACAAGAGTCTGTCTGCCGAAGATGTTGCCTTGGGGTATAAACAGCTCATGGAAGTTGAGCGGGCCTTCCGGACCCTGAAGTCAACCCTGTCCCTCAGGCCGGTGTCCCACACCCGGTCTGACCGCATCCGCTCCCATGTTATGCTTTGCTGGCTGGCCCTGCTCCTGGTGCGGATCACAGAGCTGGAGACCGGCATGACCTGGCCGAAGGCCCGGGCCGAGCTGGAACGTCTTCATTTAGGAGAATTTTTGCATAAAGATGGGCGTATACTACAATACACTGAACCGACTCAGGCTCAGCGCAAGATCTTGAAAAAATTAAAAATATCTAT
>NZ_BAAHYK010000184.1:0-448 GCF_054657595.1 Desulfocicer niacini | reverse complement strand
TTTCCATGGCCATTTTCATGGATGCCTTCATCATCTTCACCCACCGGGCGGGCAATTCTCCCTGGGGTGCTTCATAGAAACAGGGAATTACTTCATTTTCCAGCACATTGTACAGGGCCTGGCTTTCCGTGGCATCCTGATAGGCCGTATCCTGATACGCCTCGCCGTTGCCGATGGACCATCCACGTTCCGGGGAACA
Source organism: Desulfocicer niacini (assembly GCF_054657595.1). Lineage (NCBI taxonomy): Bacteria > Pseudomonadati > Thermodesulfobacteriota > Desulfobacteria > Desulfobacterales > Desulfobacteraceae > Desulfocicer > Desulfocicer niacini. The sequence goes on along the minus strand of NZ_BAAHYK010000184.1, from coordinate 249 downwards.
GGCCTCACACCACCAGCCGTCAAGGATACTCAAATTGAGCACACCGTTTATGGCCGCTTTCATCCCCGAAGTTCCGCAGGCTTCAAAGGGCCTGCGGGGGGTGTTCAGCCACACATCCGCCCCCTGGACCAGGATACGCGCCAGGGCCATGTCATACCCTTCTATGAACACCGCACACTGCCGGATTTCCGGGCGACGGACAAAGGCCATCAGCCGCTGTATAATCTTTTTCCCTTCATCGTCCTGGGG
>NZ_BAAHYK010000183.1:0-449 GCF_054657595.1 Desulfocicer niacini | reverse complement strand
AAGCGGCTTCACAACAGACCGCAGGGTCGTGCCGCAAAGGAATGCGTATATTTTATAGAACTTTTTTTCTTTTAACCTGTTTTTGTGGAATCCCCTGCGGCTGGTGAGCCGCGGCGTTAGCGATAAATGGAGTCACAATATGAATGAAATAGTAAAGGGTGTGCTGATTGCATTAATCTCTGGCTCAATTGTCGCTGGGGTTGGTTATTTCAGTATTGTCAGAGACAATCAGATTAGAATAGATAACCTTGAAAAACAGGTAACCGAATTGAGTCAAGAAGTTAAACAGACCCAAAAAGCTGTTAATAAACTCGCTGTTATTCTGGCAACTGCAAATCCGGAATTAGGTAGTTCTATTGCGGATATTCCTCTTTTGCAATTGGATGATGAAGCTGTAAAAAGCTTGCTTGGATTAAAGGAAAAGAAAAAAGCGAATAATCAAAATCGCT
>NZ_BAAHYK010000182.1:0-458 GCF_054657595.1 Desulfocicer niacini | reverse complement strand
CCCGCTGCTTTGCGGCTATGGCGATTCTCAACCCCGCCAGGCCGCCACCAATGACAAGTGAATCCGTATATATAACTTTCATCTGTTGCTCCTCGTGTGTGGTTTTTTTTATTCTGCGGGTTTCTCTTCATCTGCGGCGGCATCCACCGCGGTCACTGCGGCATGGGGCATATAACGCTGGCCTGCTTGATCCTTGTGCCGAATACCAATGACGGAAAATACCAGTAAGGCAAGAAGCCCAACGGTCAAAAAGAAAATGGTCAGCCGCTTTTTCCACATCTTGAGATTAACGCGGGAGGCCCGGTAATCATCACCGGTGAACCATCCCCACTTCAGGCACAGACGATACAGACCTATGGTACCGTGGAGCTCCACAGATATTAAAAGAATAAGATAAAGGGGCCACATGTTGGATGAGATGACACGGTCGGCGGACAGGTAGGGATCTATCTGTCCCG
>NZ_BAAHYK010000181.1:0-464 GCF_054657595.1 Desulfocicer niacini | reverse complement strand
GTTCGGCGGCCTGGGTGCGAAAATACTCATTTTGCACTCTTCCAGGCTCCGCCAACACCGGGCTGATCAGCTTGTAGCGGACCAAAGCAATCTGTTCACGGGTTTCGTTGTCCATAATACCTCCGATTGTTGTAATTTATACCAAAAATCGTTGTAATTATGACCAGCATAACTCATTGAAATAAAAGATGTTATCAATCCTGTGTTTCGGCGCCACATAAATCGGTATCTGTGTTGATGGTCCATGGGGTGGTCAACAAAGCAATGAACATTTTTCGTCCGAGGGAGACGATACTTTACGGTGACCGCATGCGCTCACAGGATGTTCTTCCAAACAACCATTTCCCGGTTTGAATGAAATGATATCGTATGATGGGGACTACACTGTGGCGAGTCGGGCGATCGCCGTCAGCGCCACTTTGAAGATAAAGAAAAATCGTTGTGATCATATCCTTTGGGCCGAC
>NZ_BAAHYK010000180.1:0-479 GCF_054657595.1 Desulfocicer niacini | reverse complement strand
ATTTTTTTCTTTATCACCGGTTGATTTAATTTCTCGTCTATACTCAAGCAGCCCTTTTTTAAGATGTTTCCATATGTTCTTTGCCGTATGAAAATGATCAGCCTGAAACTTTGCTTTCGGAAAAACCTCTTTTATTGCTGATATATAGCTTTTTGAATAGTCTGAAAATACATAAGTGATATTCAATCCTAAATCTTTCAATTTGTTTAAAAAGGCATTTGCTTCCTTTGCATTTTCACTATCTGCTTCATGGGTTATCAGAATTCTGCCATATTCGTCCTTTATAACCATGACACATTTGTCTGTTCCCATGGGGTAATAGCCATCAATATTGCATTCACAAGGCTTTTGCTGATCTATTAACTTTTGCAGAATATCATCTTCTGAGAGTCCGGCACCTATTTCATCTATCCATCTTTTTATGCATGACTTGCTCACTGAAATTTGAAAAAGAGAGGTGTAGATCAACGTTATGTTCC
>NZ_BAAHYK010000179.1:0-493 GCF_054657595.1 Desulfocicer niacini | reverse complement strand
TTATCAATCAATATCGAGACCCGTTTATGGCCAAATATGGTAATACGGCATTGCCTGGTCATCTAAAGGCAATAAATGCCATTTGCGGTTGCCGTACCCCTGCCTCCGGTGAACTCTATGTGGGGTGTTCTGAATGTGCCCATGGTGAATGGCGACCTCTATCCTGTGGTCACCGCAGTTGCCCTCAATGTCAGAACCATGAAGCCAGCCAATGGATTGACCGGCAGCAGGGTAAATTATTGCCTGTTCCTTACTTCCTGATTACTTTTACGTTACCTTATGAATTAAGATCTCTAACCTTTCATAACCAAAAACTGGTGTTTTCTCTCTTGTTTCTTTCCGTTGCCAGTACGCTGAAAGATTTTGGTTTAAATCCAAAAAATCTGGGCGCTGAAATCGGAATGACTATGGTATTGCACACGCATAGCAGAAAACTTGATTTTCATCCCCATATACATGTTGTTGTTCCAGGCGGCGGCGTTGATAAACGCAG
>NZ_BAAHYK010000178.1:0-499 GCF_054657595.1 Desulfocicer niacini | reverse complement strand
AGGCGATCTGGGTCTGGTGGGGCAGATCCTTGGGACAATAATCCTGGCATCCCAGAAGTGTCATGCAGCCAAACACCCCATCGTCGTCACCGATGATCTCGTAATAGTCGGGATCGGTACGTTTATCCCGGGGATCCAGGTAGTACCGGGCAAGCCGCATGAAACCCACAGCCCCCAGGAAACCATCTCGCATGCGCTTGGTGGCACAGGCCGAGATGCAGCAACCGCATTCCACACACCGTTCCAGCTCGTAAATCTCATCGGCTATGGCCGGATCCATACGCTCTTCCAGACGATCCAGATCCACATGTTCGGCCATGTCATCGTGTATCCAGCTCTCCACCCGTTCGCTCATGCCGCGCATGAATTTACCGGTGTTCACGGACAGATCCCCGATGAGTTCAAATCCGGGCAGGGGCAGAAGGGTGATTTCCCCGTCGGGGAACTTGGAGGTCAGGGTCCGGCAGGCAAGATCCGGCCTGCCGTTGATCACCATGCC
>NZ_BAAHYK010000177.1:0-500 GCF_054657595.1 Desulfocicer niacini | reverse complement strand
ATATTAGTTACTCACGGTCATTCAGATCATGTCGGAAATGCAGAGTATATACAGCGAATGTCTGGAGGCCAGGTTGTGATGTCTAAAGTAGAGTATCAACTGGCCAAAGAGCAGGCAAAAAAAAGCAAAGGGGAAGGATCCTTTAAAGCTCCAGTAGTCAATAAGTTTGTAGGAGATGGGGATGAGTTGATAGTTGGAGATACAAAATTCGTTTTTTATATAACACCGGGCCATACGAAAGGTTGCTTGTCTATTGAATTCATGGTCAAAAATTTGGGAGAATCGTATCGCGCATTTATGTTTGGGGGGCATAGCCCTTCACTTAAAAACGCTGATCTCGCTAATGCTTTCATTAAAAGCATAAGAAGAATAAGAGCGTTAGCTTCTGTCGAACCAAAAGTTAGTGTAAATCTGGCAAATCACCCACATAAAAACAAGTTATTTGAAAAAAGAGATTTGGGTAAAAGGAACGAGTCTATTAATTATTTCATAGATAATAA
>NZ_BAAHYK010000176.1:0-503 GCF_054657595.1 Desulfocicer niacini | reverse complement strand
GTATTTTGTATGAATGGAAGACAATTTTTAAACAAAAGGATAATCCATAAAATTCAATCCATGTCAATGATATTTATGCATAATATGTTTTAGGTTGCACGATAGCTGCGCAGTATCCATGCGTCTGATGATCTTTCTGGGGTAGATCATAATCAGCCATTCGTCATAATTTGTGGGCCAACGGGGTCCAGCTTGTGTTACAGTGAATGCAACTTTTAGGTGACACCTTCATGAGGCTGGTAAAACCAGGGCCTGATCGTCTGTTTTTTCTATAAGGCCAAGATCCCCCATGATCAGATACATGCAGGGGATTACCAGAAGCACCATGACTGTACTTGCCATGAGCCCGAAGGTGGCACTCACCACAAGGGGAATCAATATCTGGGCCTGCAGGCTCGTTTCAAACAACAATGGCAGAAGACCGGCAATGGTGGTGGATGATGTCAAAATTACCGCCCTGAATCTTTCCCGGCTTGCTCGGGCAGCAGCGCTGTGAAGGGACA
>NZ_BAAHYK010000175.1:0-504 GCF_054657595.1 Desulfocicer niacini | reverse complement strand
GTTATCACCGCCGCCATAATCCTGGCCGAAGCCGCCGTGATTCATGAAGGAAAAAATGCCACCCAGTCCCAGACCTATGGGGCCGCAGCCAGGGGCGGTGCCACCCGTAGCGATGTGATTATTTCCGATGGCGAAATCATGTTCCCCGAGGTCAACCAGGCCAATATTCTGGTGTGTCTTACCCAGGAAGCCTATGCCACATACAAAGATATGGTTCGACCCGGTGGCATCGTTATCACCGATTCCCGGTTTGTGACCATCACCAAAAAAGTGGATGCAAGGCAGATTGAACTGCCCATGTATGAAACGGTGATGAAAGAGATAGGAAAGCCGATTGTGTTTAATGTGTGCATGCTTGGGGCCGTCCTTGGCGTGACGGAAATTTTAAAACCACCGTCGGTGATGGCGGTTTTAAAAACAAGGGTACCTGAAGATTTCATTGAAATGAACCAGAAAGCTCTGGATCTTGGCATGGAACTTGGGGCCCTGCGCGCAAATTGAATC
>NZ_BAAHYK010000174.1:0-542 GCF_054657595.1 Desulfocicer niacini | reverse complement strand
TAATTTTCAAATCTTTAAATTTTGTTTTGGCCTGAATCTCTGTATTGGAATAATCAAATAGATTTCCAATTTGCCGAATAATTGAACGGAATTTTTTTATAAAGCCCTTATCTTTTGTCTCAATTTTCTCTATTTCATATCGTTCTTCACTGCTCAAATTAGAAGGCTTTTTCAACAATGTCCACCGACATTTTCCACAATTGAGTGGCGAGCTCAAGAAGTTCTTCATTTTTTTCTTTTTCTCCGGTTGATTTAACTTCTCGCCTATACTCAAGTAGTTCTTTTTTAAGATGTTTCCATATGTTTTTTGCCGTATAAAAATGGTCAGCCTGAAACTTTGCTTTTGGAAAAACTTCTTTTATTGCTGATATATAGCTTTTTGAATAGTCTGAAAATACATAAGTGATATTCAATCCTAAGCCCTTCAATTTGTTCAAAAAAGCACTTGCTCCCGTTGCATTTTCACTATCCGCTTCATGAGTTATCAAAATTCTGTCATATTCATCCTTTATGACCATGACACACTTGTTTGTTCCCATGGA
>NZ_BAAHYK010000173.1:0-555 GCF_054657595.1 Desulfocicer niacini | reverse complement strand
GTGGTGGATATTGATCTGTCCAAATTTTTTGACCGAGTTAATCACGACCGACTTATTTACCTGCTTTCAGGCCATGTTACAGACAAACGTATTCTGCGTTTGATTGACATTATACTGAGAAGTGGTGTGATGATAAACGGAACGGTGATACGCAGCAAAGAAGGGACAGTCCAGGGCAGCCCATTGAGCCCCTTGCTCAGTAACGTGGTGCTTGACGAACTTGATAAAGAGCTTGAGCAACGTGGCCTTGAGTTCTGCAGATACGCTGATGACTGCAATATCTTTGTCCGGTCACCCAAGGCAGCCGACCGGGTAATGAAAAGTATTAGCCGATTTATTGAGCAGAAACTCAAGCTGAAGATTCACTGGGATAAAAGCAGGGTCGGCCGATCCTGTGATGTCAAATTTCTGGGTATGACGATTGTTGAGGGGACGATAGCAATATCAGCCCAGTCTATGAAAAGAGCAATGCTGAAACTCAAAGAGCTGACACCTCGGGGGACCTATCTTACCCTTGAGGAAACAATGAAACGGATAAATAGCTGGTATATGGGG
>NZ_BAAHYK010000172.1:0-570 GCF_054657595.1 Desulfocicer niacini | reverse complement strand
TAAGTTGAATATGTGAACCTGGAGCATGGTTTAGCCTTAGTCAAGCGAACCATCCTCCCCCACCTCAATTCCCCACAGGCTTAAGGAAAAATAACCGGGTGGTGTTCATCACGTGCCTTATGTCAGATCGCCGGGTGGGAGTTCTTATTTCACCGACCCCATGCCGAGGGGGGGATGGGCAATAGGGATGCTATGTCAGCACCCCCCTGGAGCTGATTTTTTGGACTTCATAGGCACACCCATTTAACTTGCTGACATTAAAGCCGACCGTACCCTCAATAATGCACACTCTGAGCAGTATGCGAAAGATGCATAATGCCCTGATATGGATAAAGCCGATAACAAAACCAAATGGAAGAGCATCACCCCCAACCACCTTTAGGTGATATTGGAGATGTCGGAGATGAGGAATTGATGTTATTTTTATCATTGTCCTGCGGCGAAGAGTCTGGGGAGCATAAAAACACATCTTGGGATTGCTCAAGGCCACTCCCCCAAAACAACAGTTCGGTTAAAAAAAAACATAAAAACAGGGGTGGTTTCCTGGCTGTAGAAAGGTAAATTCCCCTC
>NZ_BAAHYK010000171.1:0-581 GCF_054657595.1 Desulfocicer niacini | reverse complement strand
TCCCACGTTTCAAGAGCTTGATGAAGTCGCCAAACGAACTTGAGCAAAGTTGCCTCAGAAATAACCGATCCGATCATGGCTGCTATTTGTTTTTGGACCCGATTAAGAGCAACCATTTGGCTGATTATCAAATGGATCGCAAAAGCCTTGAGTCCATTGCCGTACTGCAGAGTCCCGGGCATGTCCTTTGGGAAAGCCCCTTTTACCGTTGCCGTGCAGTTGGGACACTGTTTTATTTCGGCATCAATATGCTCTACAACTTTTTCAAAAACGATGTCTATTTTTGTTCGTCGTTCATGGTCACTACAGGGCGTTTGGTCCAGTGAAACACCACAAACATCACATGTCTCAGCTTTAGTAATGGTGACAGTTTCTTTCGTACGGGTGTTGTTGACCTCACCACTTACTTTTTTACCTTTGCCCTTGCTTTTAGGATTAGATTTAGCAGTTTCATCTTTTGGCGTTTGTGAAGAAGGCAGGCTTGAATTTTTGCTGTTTTTACGAGTTTTCTTCTCCAAAAACACAGTCAGTATCAATTCCACAACAAGCAGCATACTATTCATTATTGCCTGTATCTCAGG
>NZ_BAAHYK010000170.1:0-600 GCF_054657595.1 Desulfocicer niacini | reverse complement strand
TAACCTTAACGTTGCATAAAATTTTACGATAATTCGATAATTTTACGCGGCTTTTTGCAACGCTTCTATGAAAAATAGTAAATCCTTCTTAACTGCAGGATTCGCACTCATTGTAAGGGTCAGTTTTCCCTGGGGACAGATAAAACGACCAGCTCTTTGTATGATCTGATGGCGTATTGTATCAAGGTTCTTGAAAGTCCATGCTGCAGGGCGTTTTGCTTTTGCTCTGCTTGCAGCCGGGTGGGCGATCATTTGCATTTCCCTTGAAAAATTGTGGGCCATCATTGATGCCACTGTGAAAACTTGATTGGCATTGAGTCTTTTACATGGAATTGCACTGAGGGCTGTGTGGTTCTTGGCATTACCGAACAATAATTCCTGGGAGCCACGGCCATTATGAAACAATACGACCGCATTTGTTGATACTTTTTTGTTGGTCACAATGACCTTATATTGATATTCCCGGCAGACCGGTTTAAAGAGATCCAACTGAATGGGGCCTTTTTGTGGTTTTTTTACTTTCTTTCTGGTGAATACAAATCGGTATTCATCCTTCCATGATTTCGGTTTCCACTGAGTTTCAAAATAAGACCAAGTTTC
>NZ_BAAHYK010000169.1:0-618 GCF_054657595.1 Desulfocicer niacini | reverse complement strand
CCTGCCTTCCCGGAAAATTGTAACGAGAATATGATATAAGTCATTAAAAAAATATAAAAATCATACAATTCCCTTGCAATTTTTATCGTTACAATATATATTGATGTAACGAGAAAAGGGAGAGTTGTATATGTCAGCTATCGTGTATCAAAAGAACAAAAAAACCGGGGTCGTCTACGCTTATGAATCTGTATCTCATTGGGACAAAGAGAAAAAGCAGTCCCGGGCAAGACGCAAATGCATTGGCCGGGTGGATCCTGAGACAAACGAGATTGTTCCCACGCGAAAGAAAAAGCAACTGCCAGTCACAGCAAAGGCAACGCAAGGCCCCGTAACCATAACTGTTCCGGGTCGTAATTTCTATGGTGCGACGTATCTGTTTGACCGTATCGGGGAGATCACCGGAGTGATCGATGACCTAAAAACCTGTTTCCCCACCATTTACCGCCAAATTCTTTCCATTGTCTATTATCTGATTCTGGAGGATAAAAATCCTCTGAGTCGGTTTCCCCATTGGGCTGCACTCCATCAGCATCCTTACGGTGAGGTCATCCCATCTCAAAGAAGCAGCGAACTGTTTGCCTCAATTACCGAGGAAGATAAGCAGCGTTTTTTTCG
>NZ_BAAHYK010000168.1:0-621 GCF_054657595.1 Desulfocicer niacini | reverse complement strand
GGTAATAACACTGTAAAATGGATTTTTGGGATAGCTTCATGAATATAAAAAACGCTTTAATGGGTTCATGGAAGAAGCCAATCACCTCATTAAAACCGGTGAAAAGTATTACAAAGCCGTGGATTATCCCAATGCTACAGGGGATACGACAAAACCACCGGAAATTTTCAAATAAAATTTGACACAAAAAAAATAAATGCAGCCGTTCAAAATTTTTGAACGACTGCATTTTTAACCTGTGTTCGACAGTCATGGGATCATTTTTTCAGGATTTTGTCTAAATATCCTATAAAATCAAGGCGGGTGTCGGCTCTGAGATCAAAAACTGTGGGCACACGATAGACAAAGTTATCCTTGACATAGCAAAATATACATGCTTTTTCATGGGCATGTATGTACGCAGCATAAAACGGAAGAACAAGGATGGGTCTGAGGTCGAGTATATCCAGTTGGCCCACAATACCCGACACCCTGAAAAGGGCTACACCCGGGCCGAGGTCGTCTACTCCTTCGGGCGGCGGGACCAGCTGGATGTGCCAGCTCTCAAGCGCCTTGTCTCCAGCCTCAGCCGCTTCATCAGCCCTGAAGATGCTCAAGATCTGGAGGCTCAGGGCACAGGCC
>NZ_BAAHYK010000167.1:0-628 GCF_054657595.1 Desulfocicer niacini | reverse complement strand
AAAAATGGGACAGGTCGGTTACCATGGTGCAACGCTCAAACTCGATCCGGATTGCTGGGTCACCCCCCTATCTGGTTCAGACCTGGGCCGTATTATTGCTGTCCGGCTTTCTCCGAGGACATCATGTTCTTCATGAAGAATTTCCCCTGCCGACATTCCGCCGTGTCGGCCCAAATGATATGATCACAACGATTTTTCTTTATCTTCAAATTGGCGCTAACGGCGATCGGCCGACTCGCCACAGTATAGTCCCCATCATACGATATCATTTCATTCAAACCGGGAAATGGTTGTTTGGGAAAACATCCTGTGAGCGCATGCGGTCAACGTAAAGTATCGTCTCCCTCGGACGAAAAATGTTCATTGCTTTGTTGACCACCCCATGGACCATCAACACAGATACCGATTTATGAACCACCGAGACATAAGATTGATAACGTCTTTTATTTCAATGAGTTAAGCTGGTCATAATTACAACGATTTTTGGCATAAATTACAATAATCGGAGGTATGATGGACAACGAAACCCGTGAACAGATTGCTTTGGTCCGCTACAAGTTGATCAGCCCGGTGTTGGCGGAGCCTGGAAGAGTGCAAAATGAGTATTTTCGCACCCAGGCCGCCGAAT
>NZ_BAAHYK010000166.1:0-639 GCF_054657595.1 Desulfocicer niacini | reverse complement strand
TTATAAATTGAATTTTTAAAATGGCAAAAAAATGAAATGAGAAAACTTGCTAATATATCAAAAAAGACCACAGTTAAAGAGCTTTTAGAACGTTATCCTCAAGTTCTAACTATTTTTATTGAACTCAACTTTCGGAGGAGTGATTCTACGCCTCCAATAATTCCTTTTGCCTATTGTTCTTCAAGCCAAAATATGCAAGGGCTTTATTCATGACCAACTCAAGCATGTTTTGTATCATCTGCTCTGTAAAACTATAAAGTTGCTGCAAGTTTGCCAAGACCAACCGCATAATCCTTTCCAAAGAAGCCATAAAAGTGAGGTTGGACATCTCTTCATTACATGCTCTGAAAAGTTCACCAAACGATCTTTGGTCTATACGCTGTCGCTGGAACAAACTCAGTATGTTATATCTGGCAATAACCAGTGACGTATGAGCTATAAGTCCATCATAATTCCGAATTTGTATCTCTTTGACAAGCTTCAAGTGCTGCTTACACATTTTGAAAAAGACTTCTATATCCCAACGTTTACCATACAACCGGATGATTTCTTTACCAGGGAGGGTGATATCCGTTGATAAAAGAGCCAGCCAGCCACGTTTTTTATCGCATGGGACAAAAATTATTTTTGCCGATTTTT
>NZ_BAAHYK010000165.1:0-659 GCF_054657595.1 Desulfocicer niacini | reverse complement strand
ACTTTGTTCTGAAGAAACAGCGACCCTTCGCATGTTCAGGCGCTCTTTAAGGTTGTTGAAAGCTTTTTCCACCAGATCTTTGTTCCGGTAAATTTCCAATGCCGTCACCGCATCCTTGATGTCATTGCTGACAAGAGCAAAATATCCATAGTGACGCTTGGCTTCAGCCATGGCCGCATCATTGGCAATAACCTTGGTTCCTCGAACCGGAGTTTTTTTAACCTCGAAATATTTAGCGTACTGCTTCTCATGATCCGGGTGTCGCTGTTCGCTTTCTAATTCGTTCTGCAGTAGGGCCATTCGATTGTTGAAGGCAGTTTCATCCTCTAATGCCCGTTCCGGGGAAAAGTAAAGATGGAGATACATACGGCGCTTTGCCTTGATTGTATCTTTTTTGTAAGGACGTTCCTGGGAATAATTCCAGGTAACCGGAATGGAATAGGTATAGAGTTGATAATCCTGGCTGTAATTGGTCCAGTGACGCATTTCTTCGCGGACATCATCAAGTTGATCTTTGACGAGCTTCAACGATGTTTTTGCTCCAATCAGGAATTTCATGTGGTGTTTGTACAGATCGTTGATATTAGAGGCACTGAAGTAACCACGGTCAAGAACAACTTTAAATTTTTCATAGCCGAGCGTATTCATATCCGCTAATA
>NZ_BAAHYK010000164.1:0-668 GCF_054657595.1 Desulfocicer niacini | reverse complement strand
CTGCTGACGATAAAAAATACGCTGCCATACAGTTTTTGTTATTACACCCCTCTAAAGACGGCTTCAATGCGATTTTCCATTTGGCAGTTAACGAAAAAAATCAAAAAATAAGGGAATACCTAATTTGCTCTATATGCCAATCAGCTAAAGGGAAAAAATGGTATACATAATATTTTTAGTTATAATAACAATTAATTGTCAGTGATGTCCGGTTAGTTTTTTGCAGGTGATTCCGATGCAAAAAATTTTATAAATTTCTTTTTTTTTGTTGACAAATGTGCGCAAAAATTTTGGCGCGCCTTGAAAAACTTTTTAAGTTTTCAAGGAGAACCGACATGGCACATATTTCAATCCCAAAGCATAAAATTCAATCCTTGACTTTTGACAAGTTCAAGTCCCCTTTGGTAGAGTTGCTCACACTTGCATCGGAACTACACTCAAGAGGAGACCGCTCATTAAAAATGACCTTTGAAGATCAATTAGACGCTTTGGTATATTTCCATCTCCAAGAGCACAAATCCGCCCGGCATCTGATCCAAGATCTGGACGAAAACGAATTTGCCAAAGACAACATTGCTACCGATGGTGGGATTAGCAGAAGCAACTTCTCTGAAATAATAAATGGACGAGGCCTTGAGCAATTACAGTTCATCTTTGAAAATCTTTAT
>NZ_BAAHYK010000163.1:0-669 GCF_054657595.1 Desulfocicer niacini | reverse complement strand
TGCAAAAAACTATTTCTGGGTAAAACAGGGAACACTTAAGTTGAGTCAGGTCACCGAAGATGGGAAAGAGATCACCCTTCGTTATATTTCTCCGGGAGACATGACCGCAGCCCTTGCCGTCATGAAACAAAAGGAATACCCCGTTACTGCCCAGGCCATGGAACCATCCACGGTCGTGGCCTGGAACCGCTCCCAGATTTTGAAAATAATGGAAAAATTTCCACGTGTCACAATAAATGCATTAACCATTGTATTGGAACGCCTGGACGACATGCAAATTCGATATATGGAATTGTGCACCCAACAGGTGGAACAAAGGATCGCAAGGACTTTAATGCGATTTGTTCGAACTTCAGGGAAAAAAGACGTCAATGGTATCTGTATTGATATCCCGTTAAGCCGAAAGGACATTGCCGAATATATCGGAACAACACTGTTTACGGTCAGCCGGGTTTTAAGCCTGTGGGAAAAGAAAGGGTGGCTGAAAACCAGGAAGGGACAAATTATTATCCTCGAGCCGCATAAAATAGTAGAATTTTCAGAAGAGCTTTAAAAGCTTGGTATCAATATACTTTTATTTTTTAAAATAGCCTTCGACACATCATTTCATTTGCGATAGCGCAAATCAATTTTCCCCAAATTCCATTATTTTGATTTGTAATATTAAAG
>NZ_BAAHYK010000162.1:0-724 GCF_054657595.1 Desulfocicer niacini | reverse complement strand
TACTAAAAAAACTACCGTCTGCTGTGAAAAAATTTTTGGACGGATCAAACCTGCCACAGATAATATTTCCGCACATACATTCGATTATAGGTCGCCCGTCTTCGTCCCTTTCCAAAACCCCATTTTCATCATAGGAACATAGGTGTTTTTCAAGTCTAACGAATTGTTCTGGGAAACCGGAAGTTGTGTAATACGGAAAATCTTCGCCTTCCTGAAGCCTGATCCCTACAGCTTCGCATCCTGACCATTTTTTCATCCAGGATAGAATAGAGTGAATCAACTCATCCCATGTGTCGATTTCATTCACGGACTGAAGTGCGTCCAAAATCATCAGCTGCTCTTTTTCAATATGTTTGTATTCGGCTAATGATTTCTCCAAATCCCTGACTTTTTTTTCCAGATTTAATATAGAATCATCTTTTAGCATAATAACCACCTATAATTCAGGAAAAACGCATAAGCCTTATTCTCAATGCGGCCGTTGTATGATGACGTTATAAAAGCGAAATTTGATTTTAAGTCAGCATTTATATCTAAATGTAGCGGTTTTTTTTGACTATACCATATTGAAGCCCCAAATTAAACCTGTGTTCGACAGCGGTGGGTTCATGAAATCCCAAGAGGCCTGTCAATAAAGGGATGCAGGAATCCTAAAAAATGGTGTAGTGCCCACAAAATCAGGGGGTTTTAAGGGGTTCCGGTGAAGGATTTCACTCTTTTGGGT
>NZ_BAAHYK010000161.1:0-749 GCF_054657595.1 Desulfocicer niacini | reverse complement strand
AAATATATTTGCACTAAAGCGTTTAAACTTATTTGTGGTTTTATAGTGGCTAAGCTATAAAGGGCAAACGGTGGATGCCTTGGTGCCAGGAGGCGAAGAAAGACGTGGTAAGCTGCGAAAAGCTTCGGTTAGCTGCTAAACAAGCTTTGATCCGGAGATGTCTGAATGGGGAAACCCATCATGGTTAATACTGTGATACCATAGCATGAATACATAATGTTATGGGGCCAACGGGGAGAACTGAAACATCTTAGTACCCCCAGGAAGAGAAAGTAAAAACGATTTTCCTAGTAGCGGCGAGCGAACGGGAAACAGCCCAAACCTGTCATGTGTGATAGCCCGAAGGCGTTGCATGTCAGGGGTCGTGGGATCTGTAGTGTGTCTGTTTCGGAAGGCACAAAGAGTTACAAAATCAATTGTTAGCAGAAGGCTCTGGAAAGGGCGGCCATAGCGGGTGACAGCCCCGTATGTGAAAGTGATTGATCTCTTATACAGACACCCAAGTACCGCGGAACACGAGAAATTCTGTGGGAATTTGCGAGGACCATCTCGTAAGGCTAAATACTACCTGGCAACCGATAGCGTACCAGTACCGTGAGGGAAAGGTGAAAAGAACCCCTGTGAGGGGAGTGAAATAGTACCTGAAACCGTTTGCTTACAAGCAGTGGGAGCATTGGCATTTGTCATTGTGACCGCGTGCCTTTTGCATAATGAGTCAGCGAGTTATTTAATGCAGCAAGGTTAAGCCG
>NZ_BAAHYK010000160.1:0-753 GCF_054657595.1 Desulfocicer niacini | reverse complement strand
GCTCTTCAAGTTTTTTACTGCTATATTCCTTCTTTATTTATGCAATCATAGGGTTAATATTTTCAAACAATACCTCCAGGGTAAGCCTCGCAAAATAATTGATATTGGTGGAGCAACTGGTGCCTATTCGTTTGATTTAGCAAAAGCTGGTCATAATGTGCATCTATTAGACATAGTGCCCGCTCATATAGAAAAGGCTGAAAGAATCGGTTTGGATAAAGGAATTCTCCTTGATGGTTACCATGTTGGTGACGCTAAGGATTTAGAATTTGAAGATAACTCATTTGACGCTGTGATCTTGCATGGTCCGCTATATCACATCACAGGCTTAGTTGAGAGAAAGAAAGTCCTCAATGAAGCTCTTCGGATTCTAAAGCCCAATGGGGTTCTGTTTGGTTTTGCAATTAATCGTTATGCGGGTGTTTTCTACGGTATTCATAGTGAGCTTATTCTGGATGACACCTATTTTGAAATGGTTAAAACAGAAGTAGAAACAGGTTTTAGAACTCGTAATCCAACTTGGCATTTTCATTTACCTGAAGAATTAGAAGCAGAAATAACGTCGTCAGGCTTCAAAATAGAGGTAACGAAAGGCGTAGTTAGCCCTGTTTGGATGCTTCCTGATATTGAGTCGAAATTAGCTGATGCTGAAATGCATGAAAAAATAATTAGGGTTTGCGAGCTTCTTGAGAATGAGCCTAAGATTGGACAGGACTTTGTGTGCATCGGGCGAAAACAATAGTCAGCTCCCAT
>NZ_BAAHYK010000159.1:0-781 GCF_054657595.1 Desulfocicer niacini | reverse complement strand
GGAAAGCCCACTACATGGGGAAGGACCTGACGGAAGTACGTAGCCCGCAAAGGAAACTCGTACTGGACAAAGTAGGGCTGGAGCAATACGAGCAAACCTCACTGCGGGGAATAGCAATTAAGGCAGAAGTTTATGGGAAACACCGCTTTCAGGACCTGTATAAATGTTTGAACTACCAATTTCTGATGGACTGCTGGAAGGATTTGAACAAAAAAGCCGCCAGTGGAGTAGATCAGGTAACGGCAGAGGCTTACGAGAAGAATTTGGAAGCCAACATTCAAGCATTGGCTGAAAAACTGAAACAAAAGCGGTACCGTGCCAAATTGGTACGACGATGTTACATTCCAAAGGAGAATGGAAAAGAAAGGCCACTGGGAATACCGGTGCTTGAGGACAGGCTGGTGCAACTGGCCTGTTCCAAGATTTTATCATCAATTTTTGAATCGGACTTTGTAGAGACCAGTTATGGATATCGACCCAATCGCAGTGCCAGAGAGGCAATAGAGGACTTGCAGTTTAACCTGCAGTTCGGAAAGATCGGGTATATTGTAGAGGCCGATATCAAAGGCTTTTTCGACAATATTGATCATGACTGGTTGATGCGCATGCTTGAGGAGCGAATTGATGATGCAGCATTTCTGAACCTGATCCGTAAATGGCTGAAAGCGGGAATTCTGGACAGGGATGGTCAAGTAATTCATCCTGAATCCGGGACGCCCCAGGGAGGCTTATGCAAAGCTTTGCATAAACCGCCTTATGCAAAGTTAACGATTATGCAAAG
>NZ_BAAHYK010000158.1:0-784 GCF_054657595.1 Desulfocicer niacini | reverse complement strand
CGTTTTCCGGTGCCACATGGCTGCTGAAATTTTTACCCGTTGTCATAAAGTAAATTTCTTCTGTCATGTTGATGATATGGTCTCCGATACGTTCCAGGCATCTTGCCATGTAATTGAGTTGGGTCCCCTCGGTGATCCGCTCCTTGTCAGAGGTCATCTCCTGCTGGACAAGTTTTATAATGGACGCATAGGCAGCGTCCATTTCATCGTCCATGTGCCAGACTGACAATGCGGTATCCACATCAAAGTGAAGAAACGCTTCAATGGCCTTTCCAAGCATACGGTCTGCGGTCTCAGCCATCCCAATCAGCATACGTTCAGGCGCTTCAAAGGAGTTTCTTGATAAAGAATCCACCCGCTTGGCCACATTGGCGGCATAATCACCGATACGCTCCAGTTCACGGCTGATTTTCATCACCGTTAAAACATGCCGGAGATCCTGGGCCAGTGGCTGGCGCCGGGCCAGAATTCTGATGGCCATATTTTCAATTTTCTGGTGCAGTTCGTTGATGTGCTTATCCTTGGCGGCTACGTCCCGGCCAATTATACCATCACGGCTTGCCAGGGCCTGTTTCATCTCCATCAGCTGTTTGCTGGAAGCTGTGGCCATGGTGATGACAAGCAGGTTCAAGCCTTTTATTTCCTCATCATACGACCGGACGCTGTGGGGGTGATTGTGCATATATTCCGTCCTTCCTTAATTTGTTTTTTTATGAAACTCCGTTCAAAACCTTGTAATGATTAAAGTACCAACAACAAGTTCCATAAAAGATTATCCAAACCG
>NZ_BAAHYK010000157.1:0-806 GCF_054657595.1 Desulfocicer niacini | reverse complement strand
CCTTGAAGCCGCATGCGACGTTGTGGGTATAAGCTCCAGAACGTATCAACGATGGACCGGACAGCCTGATATCAGGAAAGATGGACGACCAACTGCTGTCCGTCCTGAACCGGCCAATAAACTGACCAGAGAGGAGACTGAAAAAGTGCTAACTATCTGCCATGATCCAGAGTTTGCAAGCCTTCCGCCGGGACAGATTGTGCCCCGACTGGCAGACGATGGCACCTATATTGCCTCCGAGTCTACCTTTTACCGGATCCTGCATCAGGCAGGTGAGCAGCATCACCGGGGCCGCAGTAGGGCGCCCCGGCACAGCACGCCTCCGAAAGGGTTCTGTGCCACCGGACCGAATCAGGTGTGGACCTGGGATGTGACCTGGCTGCCGTCTCAGATCCACGGCATGTACTTTTACCTGTATATGATCGTTGACGTCTACAGCCGAAAAATTGTTGGCTGGGAGGTTCATTCTACCGAGAGCGCCGAACTGGGAGCCACCTTTATCCACAAGGCTATCCTGGCTCAGGGGTGCATCTTGAAACCGCCGGTGATTCATGCCGACAACGGTGGTGCCCAAAAAGGATATACCATCAGAGCGAAAATGGACGCCCTGGGAGTGACAAAATCATACAGTCGCCCCAGGGTCAGCAATGACAACCCTTTTTCTGAATCGCTGTTCCGGACCTGCAAGTATCGGCCGGATTATCCGGGAAAACCCTTTGAATCGATAGAGGGGTCAAGGCAATGGGTAGCATCCTTTGTCCGGTGGTACAACTATGAACATTTGCACAGCGGTATCCGGTTTGTCA
>NZ_BAAHYK010000156.1:0-813 GCF_054657595.1 Desulfocicer niacini | reverse complement strand
AGTGTTTCATCAAAGTTGATATCTCAGTAGAGGTGGGGATGTGTCAGGGAATTTTGACTCAACTTAATATATTATAAAGTTGGTTTTCAAGTATTGTTTTACATAATTTCCAAATTCTGATATGTCTTTTTTCATATAAAATACATGGCAGAAAAACCTGCCACAACGAAAAACGAAAGTCCTTTAATTCCAGCATATTGGTGAGACTTTTATATAAAAAAGATATGTGGAACTATAGAATAAGTGTAACATACAGCTATATAATAAATTGTGAATGATATCCAGCCCAACACAACAACTTGTTCATGCGCTCCGCGCATGAACAAGAGGCTGGACCGGTCACCGCGTTGATAGGAGCCGCAAAATAATCATTAACCATAACTCAGAAATTGAGGTCTAAAAATGAATAAGGTTGATATCGATCATAAATTAATTTTATTTGAGGCTATACGCGACTCTTTGGTAGATGTGGGTATTTCCCCGGACGAAGTTGCTGGTTTTGAATTCGCCTATAATGGAATGTATGAAATGGCAAGGCTTACTGGTCCTCGTGCAGAACTATCTCAAGCTGACGCTCCGGGATTGATCGGTGAGCAACTAGTGGATGCGACGGTGATTGCCGTGGCATTTGCTGTCGGTAAGTTTTTTCTTTCTATTATGATTAATCCTATTCTGGAAAATAAGATTCTTCCAAACATAGACCGTTATGAAGAAGAGCTAATTGGAAAAATTGGGCACCCACGGTTGGTTAAAAGTGTACGCAAGCACATTGAAAAGACTATCCGTAAACAATTAAAGATACCTTCGAAATCT
>NZ_BAAHYK010000155.1:0-825 GCF_054657595.1 Desulfocicer niacini | reverse complement strand
ATCTTTCAAAACATACAGCCTAAAGGGGGTAGTTCACCTTAGAATGAAAAAATTGTTCCCGAACGAAATTGTTTTGCTGGTGGTTGTCATGCTTGTTGTAACAGCAGCCGTCTTATTGTTTTATTTTTCAAAATTTCATGGGCCTCTTTCTGGTATCACAGGTGATTGGGGAAATTTCGGATCTTACCTAAATGGAGTTTTGAGTCCAATACTACTATTTTCAACTTTAATATACCTTGCCAGAACTCTGCAGGTCCAAAGGGATTTACAGGCGGATCAAAGAAAAGAATTTGAAACCGCTAACGAAAACCAACAAAGACACATCGAAGAACTAGAAAAAGCGAGTCAACAGCAACAAGTTGCGGCCCTTAGAACTGAGCTTGTCAAATTCATAAACAATGAAATAGCTATAGAGGAAAAATATAGTTCTGACCTTAATGATCAGCTGCAAAAAAAAGTAAGTAAAGGATGGGGTGACGAAAACGATATAAAGGTGGTTGAAGGCTTGCCAAAACAACTGACAGACAGTTTCAATCGAAGATTAAATTTAAGGAATATAGCAAGTTGTTTGATATCCGATAATTTCAAAACCGTTGACGAGCTAAGGGAATACTTTAACAATCGCTATAAAAATCTAATAGAGAACTTTGGCAAAATATATACTTAATTTCCGTTAAACCAAAGATAACCATGGTATTAACCTGACCGGAAGAGGTCGGGTGTTTTTTCTGCAAGCACGGGGCCGGCAGGTTATACC
The DNA here is from genome assembly GCF_054657595.1 of Desulfocicer niacini. Taxonomy (NCBI): domain Bacteria; kingdom Pseudomonadati; phylum Thermodesulfobacteriota; class Desulfobacteria; order Desulfobacterales; family Desulfobacteraceae; genus Desulfocicer; species Desulfocicer niacini. The sequence goes on along the minus strand of NZ_BAAHYK010000155.1, from coordinate 68 downwards.
AAACGATGGGGTGGACCGCTCCGCGCTCCCACCCCATCGGGCCGGGCTGATCAACACCGTGGACGGGT
>NZ_BAAHYK010000154.1:0-852 GCF_054657595.1 Desulfocicer niacini | reverse complement strand
AAAGCCTTGTCCAAAGTGTTTCGTGACAAATTCATGGAAGGATTTAAGAACGCATTTGAAACAAAAGAACTGGAATTCCCGGGACGGACAGCACCCCTGGAAAGCCCTTCGGAGTTCAGAAAAATGACACGCGAGCTTTGGTCAAAAGATTGGGTAGTGTATTCCAAGCCGCCCTTTTCCGGGCCGGAGACCGTTTTGGAATATATGGCGCGTTATACACACCGGGTGGCAATCTCAAACTACAGGATCAAGGCATGTGAAGATGGAAAGGTCACTTTTTCATATCGAGACCGCAGAAAAGAAACCACTGAGGAGACAACCCTGGAAGCGGTGGAGTTTATCCGCCGTTTTCTTCTCCATGTAGTTCCCCGAAACTTCATGCGTATCCGGCTTTTTGGATTGTTTGCAAATCGGTGTAAAAAGGACAATATTGCACTGTGTCTCAAATTGTTGGAAGCGGAGGCCGAAGAATGCGGGGCTTCCAGATCCGTTGAGGAGATTATGCTCGATTTGACCGGAAATGATATCCGGTGCTGCCCATTATGTAAAAAGGAATACTGGAGAAAAAATTTGAGATAAAAAAATCTCTCTACGGTATGGGAGGGAACGAATTCATAAAGTCACCCAAAGGAAGATATTCTCCATAAAACCGGTTGATTAAAATTAGGGCAATTATCAAAATTGGCTGGATGTCTTTAATACTTCAAATGAAGGAGGGAAGAAGTGCGTCCTGCAGATGCTGATTCCTGAGAAAAGTTAACTATGGAACATCAGAAATGCATTTTTTTACAATTTTACTGTTTAGCTAAATTAAAATATTGACCTAACATAGAAAAAAAGATTAAAATAACG
>NZ_BAAHYK010000153.1:0-868 GCF_054657595.1 Desulfocicer niacini | reverse complement strand
ATCAATGGTAGACCATGAGTCACATGCCTCAATCATGCTTTTGAGTTCTGTAAATCTGGAAAAAGGTACAGACGCTGTAAATTGTATTCGCCTGTCGGACATCAAAAAAATGATCTCTTGATTGAAGAAAGCTGCATCCATACGGGATTCAATTATGGTTCCGGGTAGTTCCGATTTGATTTTGTCAAAACACTTTATCATGAAATCTGGTGCTCCATTGGAATCATGAACATTGCCTGGTCGATGGTGCATGTCAAAAAACTGGCCAGTCTGGGAAATGGTACAAAAAAGAGGATAATAACTCCTGGTACCCTTTTTCTTTTTGTTGAAGCCAATGGCAGAACCTTCGGCATGGCCTTTGGTAGATAGCACAGAGCCATCAAAATCCAGGGTTAGCCTGGGAAATTGTTCCCGTTGTAATCCGTCCACAACGAAGGATCGGGATAAATCTTGAATATTATCAACGCTTTTATCATCCAATTGAGCCAACCCTCTTGAGATAGTCGAAACATCGGGAAGTTTTTTCAATCCCATCAGGCGTAGTACCATGGGATCATCTTTGTAATATTTGATTTCTCGTAGTCTTTTAAATCCCAAAATTAAATGGGTTATAATCAAAATCACAACCAAATGGTGCCCAAATATAGGCGAAACATCTAAATGTGAAAAGCATTTTTTCATTTTGGCCTTCAAGTCAAGGCGCTTAAATAACAATTGGAAAATGATAATTCCCGAAAAAGATGTCAGTTGTTGATCTTCGAATCGAAGCTCAGGAATTTTGTGGAATTTGGCATGAATTTGTGCTTTACTGGACTTCACTTGGAGTGGCCTCCTGAATAAGGTTATTTTTTGTCTAGGAAACTTATTA
>NZ_BAAHYK010000152.1:0-873 GCF_054657595.1 Desulfocicer niacini | reverse complement strand
AAACTCGCTGCGGTAAGGGCTGGTCTGGGATGGCAGGGCAAACATTCACTATTAATATCTAAGAAGTACGGAACATTTCTGGCTCTCGGTGGGATAATAACAGACGCTGTTCTTGAATATAGCACAGAAGAAGAATCCGATAAGTGCAAAAAATGCAACGAGTGCAAAGCGAGATGCCCTTCGGGAGCGTTGGATAGACCATATGTATTGAACAAAAGTAAGTGCCTTTCTAATTTATTACAGGTTGAGCCTCTGCCCGAGGAGGCACAAGAAGTTATGGATAACAGAATAGGTGATTGTGAAATATGCCAGGACGTCTGTCCGTGGAACAAAAAACATTTTAACAATCCGTTGGTAACGGAGATGACGAAAAGTTTTCAGTATAAGATCAAAGAGTGGGAAGATTTCTTTTATCTGCCGCATCTGGTTGATTTGTCCGAAAAAGAATATACTGAAAAGATAGGCCATCTCAACACAGATATTCCGTACAAATATTTTCATCGGAATGTTTTGATTGCATTGAAAAATGCCGATAGTGATAAAAATAGTTGGCCGAAAAAATCATAAAAGGAGCACAAGTGAATTTGGAAATAAGCCTTGATAATGATATTGAAAAAGATGAAGTCATAGCAATTTACAAAGCGAATAAATGGTCATCAGCTGAAAAACCCGAAATGCTAATCCCTGCCCTTAGAAATTCAGATTCAATAGTTACAGCAAGGATATCTGGAAAACTCGTCGGAATCGGAAATGCGCTGTCTGACGGATATCTGGTAGTCTATTATCCTCATATGCTGGTTCATCCTGAACATCATGGTAAAGGAATAGGCCGTGCTATGATGGAATGTCTACAACAAAAATATGTATCGTTTC
>NZ_BAAHYK010000151.1:0-889 GCF_054657595.1 Desulfocicer niacini | reverse complement strand
TTTAACGGTACCGGTTCTGTCTTTTTCCCAGAAGATTTCAAAGCCTAAGAAGCTTATTCGTACCTTCATGCCGGGATGAAAACGATTAAACCGAATCATTCCGGTTTTCTCCGGTGCCACCTCAAGATTGAACTTACTTAGCCTACCGGGAAGCTCACGGTAAAACTGTGCAGCCTCATCTCATGGGGCAGAGTAAAGACACAATGGTGGTAGGGTACCGGCAAGAGGTCGTTGAGCCGTGCTTCCACCCATTTCTTCCGGGCAATATTATTGCAGCCGGGACAATGGCGGTTCCTACAGGAGTTGTATCCTTTCTCCAGGTGGCCGCAGGTGTCGCAAATCTTCCAGTGGGCACCGAACTCGCCGCACCGGCAGTATTCAATGTCGTACATGACCTTGTGCTGCCTGGGATGAAGCCGGTGTTCTGATCGGAACGACTCTCCGTGTTTCCTGAAGATATCTCCGACAGTAGGGCTTGATACCGGTTTATCCGGAAGTGGTGTATGGCAGTCGTGTATTTTCATCGTTTATCGGAGGGAAACCAGAGGAGATAAGGGGGGAGCCAATCTGCAAGAATTATGGCATGCGTGACATTTGCGTCTCTTTGCAAATGACATGACTGGCGAAATTCTTGCGCGCAGGCTCCCCCCGTTCTCCGGTAAAGTTATCCTCATTGCCTTTTGAAATCCTTTGTTTTAAGGGCGTTTTGAATTTTCTTCATCGATTTATAAAACTGCCATGTCCGCCGCTAGGCTTAATGTAACGTTGCTAATCAGCCGCGCGGCTTTTTGCGTCGGCTGAATTAGCTTTGTTGGCATTTGTGCGTAACTCTGCAATTTTTTTTAAGCCTATATCCTCTTGCATATCTAAAAAATCAAAAAAATCCTTA
>NZ_BAAHYK010000150.1:0-937 GCF_054657595.1 Desulfocicer niacini | reverse complement strand
TGGCCATCACCGGCGGGAATGGAGCGCAGCGGAATTCCCGTCCGAGTGCATGGCATTGTTCTGTGCGCGGGCTATGCCCTCTTGGCGATAACCGCAAATTCACTCGAATTTGGATCGTATGGGGTTCCGGCGACGTCTGAATAGAGTGCATCAATGGAAAAGCCGCACTCCACAAACTCCCTCTCCAGTTCTTCAGAAGCGAAATATTGCAGCCAGTTGTACACCGTTCTGGTGCGATCCGATTCGACAATCGTGTACTTGTCAAGTACAACCTTGTCTTCGTCGTATTTGAAGATATTTAGAAATCCATAGTACTTGATTGGTGACCAGAATCCGTTGAGGAGGTTCACTTCGTATGTCGCTGCCTCTTCCCGTTGGTCAAATGCCGCCAGCGAAAACACGTCAAGAAGGACCGAACCGCCCGGCTTCAGGATTTTGTGGAATTTGCTAAGAATCCCTCTTCTTTGGGTAGGGCTGAGGGCGCAGAAGTCCCACATGATCATCAGGACAAGGTCAAACCGGTCTTTTGTCTCAAAATCCAAGTAATTCTGCGTCACGTAGTTTATGTTCAGCTGCTCGCTGGCCGCGACCTTCTTTGCGTACTCGATGGACCTTCTCGAAAAATCTATGCCTGTCACTTTCGCCTGGCGCTTGGCTAAACTCGTTGCGTACAATCCTGGACCGCAGCCGAAATCGGCGATCTTGGTATCCTTGCCGATGTTAAAGCGAGAAGCGATCCAGTCCACCGACCGATTGATGAACGACGCATTTCGCGAAGAGAGATCGATGGCCTCATTGAGGTGGCACGAGAGCATCTGGGCTGACGTATGCTCATCAGTCCACAGATCACTCGCGGTGTAAAATTGGAACGGTTCGGGCCGTTCGTTGATCCTCTCCAACTCTTCAAACATTCTCTCTCCTTTGCGGCATTACACAG
>NZ_BAAHYK010000149.1:0-945 GCF_054657595.1 Desulfocicer niacini | reverse complement strand
AGGGCTTCCCGAGTTCCACAGCGCATCTCTTCTTGCATGCCACGGCCTGTGGACTCCGGCGGACCTCCACATCCTCACCAATTACGGATGCGTCTGTATTACCTTCGGCGACCGTTAAAACCCTCGGCATCCGCGGGTTGCTCTCTCGAAGCTGTACCAGCACTTCATCGACTTGTTATGATAAATGCGTTTCTATAAAGTCAGCACGTTCTTTAACATGACCATGAGGAACTATAATTGTTTCATACCCGTATTGAGAATAGTGCTTCAGTAGTCTTTCATATTCAGCAACTGCGTCAGAAAAGGAATGTAAACGTTCTGAATCATGTGAGAATAGTTCCTCCCAAGGTGGAACCATAAAGACTGTTGTATGATATTTGTATTTTTTAAGTATGGTTTTGTATGTCGATGGAAACGGTTTATAGAGAGTGTGAAAAGCTGAAATTGCGTCAACAATTGAACGATCAAAAAAAGTCGGTATTTTTGATGGATTAGCGATATTGTAAAAATAAATAGCCCTGGAAATACAGCGATCAATAAATCTACTCATATCTTTCCAAGGTAATGCCTCACCATTAATAAAAATCTCTTCTTTCACAATTTGACGTCCTGGTTCAGGAAATACAAAGTAACCACGGAGAGCCATTTCGTTAAGCAGTGTTGATTTTCCGCCTCCAGAACATCCACTCAATACCACTAATAAGCTGCTATCGCGAGCTAATGGATTCCCCGCGATGTAGTCATTTTCTGCCATATCCTAAAGATTATTTCATTTTTTGATTAATACTTGTGAAAAGTGTATATTCCGCCCAACGTTATGAATTTTATCCTCCGTCCCGTCTCCGCAAAAAGACACCTTCCGGCCTTGAGAATAAAAACAGACATGAATTTTTATCCGACGCTGAGACAAGGGATGGTGGATAAAATCCTGTTGAACTTAACCTC
>NZ_BAAHYK010000148.1:0-952 GCF_054657595.1 Desulfocicer niacini | reverse complement strand
GACAAATACTCATTAATAATACCCATTTTATCGGAATTTGAGGTTTGATTTTGTTCGCTGATCAGGGTAGTATTCATTTTGACGAATTTCCTTTGTTTTTTGTTAGTTTAGCGGTAAACAAAACATGGCAAACAAAGAGAGATTTGTCAATATTTACTTATATATCAAACTCTTAAATTCAAAATGAGTTCTTTTTTGGATCACCGAAAATTGAGATAACTGTATATTATTCTTGTGATCCAGACCCACATATCTGCTTTTATATTAAAAAAATATCAGGATTTTCAAATTATACAAAAAAATACTGAAAAATCCAACTTTATAAGGCATCCTTCATATGCCGTCAAAAGTACTTTACACTTTTTAAGGGCGACCACCGGAAAATGGGCATTCACCCCGTGAAAGTGTAAAGTAGAAATGAAGGATGCCCTTTATAATATATAAAGTTGGAACTTAAAAAGGAAAGAAAATATTAACTTTTTACCAAAAGTTAAGTAAATATTCGGCTTGCTCAGTAAATGTTTGGACAGTGCCCCATATTCGCTTAGTTGGGACTGCGTAGCATACTATTGCTATGTGAGCAGGCCAAAATAAGTGAAGATGGGGTGCTGGCCGAATATTTACAAAGTTAATACTCAGATTCTCCAAAATTATGTCTTCCTCCTGGACAGACTGAAGTAGAGCTTTTTTCTGTTATTTTTTGTGATCAGACATGTCAGTGTGTCTATTGTGACCACATCATCATGTTGTTCCTTCTTTTTTGGCTTTACATCTTGTAAAAAAAAACGACACCTGGGCCTGTGCATTGTTGATGGTCTTCTGCGCCTTCTTTTAGCCCAAACCAACCATTTCTTGGATTATGTTGGGAGGGACGGTGTTAAATTTTACCATGGTCCAACGTAAAAAAATGTCCAGTGCATTGTGGCCGTACCTCCGGCATGCCAATTGCTTT
>NZ_BAAHYK010000146.1:0-1062 GCF_054657595.1 Desulfocicer niacini | reverse complement strand
AGAAAGCCCACTACATGGGCAAGGACCTGACGGAAGTACGTAGGCCGCAAAGGAAACTCGTACCGGACAAAGTAGGGCTGGAGCAATACGAGCAAACCTCACTGCGGGGAATAGCAATTAAGGCAAAAGTTTTTGGGCAACACCGCTTTCAGGATCTGTATAAATGCTTGAACTACCGATTTTTGATGGACTGCTGGAAGTATTTGAACAAAAAAGCCGCCAGTGGAGTAGATCAGGTAACGGCAGAGGCTTACGAGAAGAATTTGGAAGCCAACATTCAAGCATTGGCTGAAAAGCTGAAACAAAAGCGGTACCGTGCCAAATTGGTACGACGATGTTACATTCCAAAGGAGAATGGAAAAGAAAGGCCACTGGGAATACCGGTGCTTGAGGACAGGTTGGTGCAATTGGCCTGTTCAATTGGCCTGTTCCAAAATTCTATCATCAATTTTTGAATCGGATTTTGTGGACACCAGTTAGGGATACAGACCCAAGCGCAGTGCCAGAGAGGCAATAGAGGACTTGCAGTTTAATCTGCAGTTCGGAAAAATCGGGTATATTGTTGAGGCCGATATCAGAGGGTTTTTCGACAATATTGATCATGACTGGATGTTGCAAATGCTCCGGGAACGAATTGATGATGAAGCATTTCTGAGCCTGATCCGCAAATGGCTGAAAGCTGGAATTCTGGACCGGGATGGCAAAGTAATTCATCCTGAGTCCGGGACACCCCAGGGAGGTATTGTATCGCCTGTATTGGCAAATATTTACCTGCATTTTGGCCTTGATTTATGGTTTGAAAAGAGAGTTAAACCCAACTGTAAGGGTTCGGCCTTTATTCTGAGGTATGCCGATGATTTTATATGCGGCTTTCAGTATAAAGATGAGGCTGCACGGTTTTACCGTGAGCTTCCCGGCAGGCTAAGTAAGTTCAATCTTGAGGTGGCACCGGAGAAAACCGGAATGATTCGGTTTAATCGTTTTCATCCCGGCATGAAGGTACGAATAAGCTTCTTAAGCTTTGAAGTCTTCTGGGAAAAAGACAGAACCGGTACCGTTAAC
>NZ_BAAHYK010000145.1:0-1066 GCF_054657595.1 Desulfocicer niacini | reverse complement strand
CGCACCAAGGCCACCGGTGAAAGCCCCACATTAAAGGGCCTTTTCTCCGCCGGTGAAGCCGCCTGCTGGGACATGCACGGATTTAACCGTCTCGGGGGCAATTCCGTTGCCGAAACCGTGGTGGCCGGCATGATTGTGGGTGAATACGTGGCCGATCACTGCCAGAACAATCCGTTAAACATCAATACCAAACTCATTGAACATTTCATGAAGCAGGAAAAGGCCAAGATTTCCACCCTGCTCAAGCGAGAACGTGGAGAAAACCCCTACGAGCTGAAAAAAGAGATGCAGCAGATCATGATGGACAAGGTGGGTATTTTCAGAAATGAGACCGATCTTACCCAGGCCGTGGAAGAACTCAAGGTCCTGCACCAGCGCTCCAAGAACGTGGCTCTTCGCAACAAGATCAGTTCGTCCAACCCCGAGCTTGTGGAAGCGATCCGGGTTCCTAAAATGATCAAGCTTGCCCAGTGCGTGGCCTATGGGGCCATGCTGCGCAAGGAAAGCCGTGGCGCCCATGCCCGGGAAGATTTCCCCGAAAGAAACGACCGCGACTGGCTCAAACGGACCCTCACTTACTGGAAGAGTGACGACACCGATCTTCCCGAGGTGGAATACGAGGCCCTGGATGTCATGAAGATGGAAATGCCTCCGGGATCCCGTGGCTATGGTGTGGACCAGACCATCCATCATCCGGACACGGAAAAACGGGTGGCGGAAATTGAAGAAATTAAAAAGGAAAATCCCGGTGCCGATCGGTTCAAGCTGCAGCGGCTCCTGAACCCCATTGAGATACCGGAGAAATTCAAAGGAAAGAACGAGCGCATCGGGAGGGGATTCAAATAATGAGTGAGCAGGAAATAAAAACGGATCAGGAAAGAGTGCTTAAGTTCAACATCTTGAGATTCAATCCCCAGGTAAAGGGCGACAAGCCTGTGATGAAGACCTATGAGGTCACCGAAGCCCCGGGTATGACCATCTTTATTGCCTTGAACGACATCCGGGAAACCCAGGAACCATCCCTGCAGTTTGATTTTATCTGCCGGGCCGGTATCTGCGGTTCCTG
>NZ_BAAHYK010000144.1:0-1067 GCF_054657595.1 Desulfocicer niacini | reverse complement strand
CCTTTTCAAGGCCTGCGAGTCTCGCGGCTTAACAGCCCGGCCCGTTCGGAGGAAATAAAATGATTACATGTCCCTTCAATTATGGCGTTTATCGCGAGGATCAAAACATCCTTGTGTGTCACCCAAAAGGCGACTTAACCCCTGACAAGTTGAACGACATCGCCATTTGTAGAGAGTGCATTCTAAAAGCGGGTCTCTCTCAAGTTGATAGATTCCACAATTTGACTGAAATAACATCAATCAATCTTAGGTTTGATGATGTCCGACAAATTTGTGATGTTGAGTCTAGTTTGAGAGGAAACGCCAAACCTATAAAGGCCTGTTACTTAGTCCCGAACACGCTTTTATATGGCACAATAAGAATGTATCAAACACTTATTGAAGATTGTGGAGTCGAAGTACATGTCAGTTACGATATCAATGAGTTAGCAGGTATTCTCAGGGTAGATAAATCAATGTTGACCTCCGAACCAGACGCTTGAGAGGGACCGGGCGGGCCGTGCCACTTTCACAATAATTTCTGTAAACATATTTTCGGGCTTTCGGCCGGGTTTCATGTAAAATCCGCCCGGCCCCTCAGCTTGACCGATGGGGTGGACCGCTCCGCGCTCCACCCCATCGGGCCGGGCTGATCAACACCGTGGACGGGTTCCGCGCTGCGCGCTCCACCCATCATATCCACACAGGCTGGCCCTATGAGCTTGAACAATACCGAGAGATTATCTAGAATCCACAATACCTTATCACAATTATTTAAATATGTTAGAATAAATTCAGTATTAATACCTTCTTTTGGAACAAATTGGGCATTTGTCATATATTCGGAAGAAATAGAACTTAATATCGATTCTATCGATCAGATTGAGAAGGCTATAGCAAGATATCGATTGAAAGATTTCAAATATTACGAACCATCCACTCATATTCAAAGCTTTATTATTCCTAAGTTTATTATTGAAGAACTGAAAAAAGATAAAAATTATATCACAAATGATAATCTCTATTACGATAAATGCTAAATTATTTTTTTACTTTAACTTTAACTCAGATAGTTCTGTAGTTTATAA
>NZ_BAAHYK010000143.1:0-1082 GCF_054657595.1 Desulfocicer niacini | reverse complement strand
TGAAGGTGTCTTTTTGCGGAGACGGGACGGAGGATAAAATTCATAACGTTGGCTGTCAAAATAAACCCGATGAGGTCTTAATCGTATGCAACAGGTCATTTATTTTTTGCAACTCACGGATAAAGGGCCTATTAAAATTGGTTTCACGCAAAATATTGAACGACGGCTAAAACAAGCACAAACTTTTAACCCTGAAGAAATACGACTCCTTGGAACTATGCCAGGGCATCAGCGATTGGAAACTGAATTGATTCATCGATTTTCATCGTACCATATTCGGGGAGAGTGGTTTTCATACAATGATGAATTATACAATCTTGCTAAAGGAATATATGCTGGAGAGTATATTACCGAGAATGATAGACATTATGTGATTTTATATCGGGATACACAAAGATCAGCTACTGATCCTTGCTCTTTTTGTTGTTTTCAGCATAATCATGGTCTTGGCGATGGGCATCGGGTTGGACACTGCCCATCAAAAATTGGGCGTGAAACAATTACCTTGCCTTCAGGCCAAAAGCTTCATCGAAAGCACGGTTATATCATTAAAACGAGGAATCTCAACTCAACCGAACGACCAGAGGAGCCAATAAAAAGAGCGGTTAACAAAACTCGCCTTAGCGTTTTTTCAAATCTTCTTGCATTTGCAGTAAACCAATTTATAGATATGAATATATTCACACTTGAAACATCGACAAAGCCGCCTGAAGGGGGTACCACCCTGCTTGTAAATTATCCAGATGGAACGCCCTGTAAAATTAGATGCTATGATGCTGGTTATGATGAGGTCGGAATCCAAGTCCTTTATGGTATCAAGGCCGCTGATCCACCTATATACACATTCGTTTCACGTGATTCGAGAAGCCTCTGTTCAGCTCATGCATCAGGATGGTTGGAGCGAAGGTCAGGTCAATATTTGCAGATCCCGGAAAATTCAACTTCTATTGAATTATATTGTGAAAAGGATGTGCTTCAACAGATTGCACAAGTCCCAATAAGCCCGATTAATAATTCGTTCGGAATGCGAGGGCCATTTCACTTTTAATATGAATAATATCGAAGAAATGCAGCCAACGAAT
>NZ_BAAHYK010000142.1:0-1103 GCF_054657595.1 Desulfocicer niacini | reverse complement strand
TCTTTTCAAGGCCTGCGAGTCTCGCGGCTTAACAGCCCGGCCCGTTATGCCCCAAATAAAAGGATGGTGCTCGATGACGAGGAATAAAAATGACAGTCAATAAAAATTTCGACGCTACTCAACATTTTGGCGATAAACATGCCAACACTTATGATGAAAAAATACGAAAAGTCATTCGTGGGTACAATGAGATGCACGACCTATCATATTACCTTCTTAAAGATAATTTGCCGGAAAATGCAAAAATTCTTATATCGGGCATTGGTACAGGCCATGAAGCTATAACATATGCTGAAAATCAAAAGAGTTGGAGTATTGTTGGTTTTGACCCTACGAAAGAAATGGTAACAAGCTCAAAAAACAAAATTTCTCAATTAGGGCTATCTAACAGAATCATCGTTGTAGAGGGAAAAATCGAAAACATTAAAGAAAACAATTTTGATGCAGCTACCTCAATTCTGGTAATGCAGTTCCTAAAAGACAATGGTGATAAAGAAAATTACCTTAAAAATATTTCAGAAAAATTGAAAGAAGGTGGAAAACTTATTCTTATCGATCTTGAAGGTCAAAAAAAATCAGAAAAGTACAAAATTCTATTATCTGCATGGAAAAGCCATCAATACGATACCCGTGAAGACAAAGACCAAATCGATAAAGATTTTTCTCATGTAGATACGGATTTACAATTCATACCCGAAGAAAGAATTATTGAACTGTTGAAATCAAGCGGTTTCACAAAGAATTATAAATTTTACCAGTCATACCTTTTTGGTGGCTACATCGCTGAAAAGGCATAACAAGGCTAATTCAGCCGACGCAAAAAGCCGCGCGGCTGATTAGCAGCGTTGAACTAAACCCCTTCGGGGAAGTATCCGTAGCATAATCAGCATCTTCCCCACATCCCCTTCTTTTGTTTCAACCACAAAAAACAGAAAAATTTCTTTCCAATTCTTCATTGTTCATTTTATCGTTACCTTTGTCTGCTTTTAAACCTTTTCAAGGAGGTAATATGACAAAGTTACGTGATGAAATGATCCGGGCCATGAAATTGAGAAATTTTTCCAATAAGACCCAAGAGTCCTACCTTTACCAGATAACAAAAT
>NZ_BAAHYK010000141.1:0-1162 GCF_054657595.1 Desulfocicer niacini | reverse complement strand
CAAACATCTGCGGTTTATCCGCAGCATGTTTTTATTTATATTTTTCATTATTCTGTGGTGTTTTTTTTAACAGATGTTTGATTTTATTTTCCCAGTGCTTTTTTTACTGCAAGACCGATTTTCTCAAAGGTATAAGGCTTTTTTAAATATTCGTCCGCACCAAGCCGTTGGGCTTCTTTTACTCTCGCATTTTCCGAGAAACCACTTGCGATGACAGCTTTTTGGTTGGGATGCGTTTTAATAATCTGTTTATAGGCCTCCAAACCATCCATTCCCGTATCCATGATCATGTCTAATATAAGTAAGTCAACCTGATTGGTTTTCAAATACTCAATTGCTTTTTCACCACTGGAAACAGTATGGGTTGAATAGTTTAACCGCCTTAATAGATTCCGGGCAATTTCCCGTTGTTCTCTTACATCATCTATAATTAAAATACGTTCACCATTGCCTGTATACTTATCTATAGATATTGATTCCTGAGTATCTGCAATCGCTTTAATCGTTGCTGGAAAAAACAATTGGAATTTGGTGCCTTTGCCAGGAGAACTTTCGACATGAATATAGCCATTATGGTCTTGAACAGTACCCCAGACGACAGACATGCCAAGCCCCGTACCACTTCTTCCCATAATTTTGTTTGTATAAAAGGGTTCAAAAATTCTTTTAAGGTCTTCCGGATTAATTCCCATTCCAGAATCTATGATCGTTAATAGAACATAATTACCTTCACAAATTTCATCATAGCCTTTTATGGGGGTATCAATATATCGATTTTCTGTTGATACCAGAATGGTTCCACCCATTTGAATGGCCTCTGCTGCATTAGACATCAGATTCATCAACGTTTTACTTAGATGTACGGATGCACCAATAATATTATACAGATCCCCCTCAAGCTGCGTTTTAACATTTATATTTTGATGGTAACGGATAAGGGTTTGATATTCACCAGATTTCAGAAAGTCACGTATAATATCATTTAAATTAACGGTCTCAATATATGGAACACCCCGTCTGGTAAGCGTTAATAAATCCTCAACAATAGATGCTGCTCTCTTGCCTGAGTCCTGTATCGTCATGATTGCATTTCTAAACGGACTATCCTTGGGAAGATCCATTAAAAGTAATTCCGGATACGTAACGATTCCGGATAATACAT
>NZ_BAAHYK010000140.1:0-1164 GCF_054657595.1 Desulfocicer niacini | reverse complement strand
AAATCGACCGGGAAATGCACCGTCCCACCTTGGCTCAGCCCAGTGGATTGATAAGGCCCTTGACCTTGTCTCCCCTACATTTGACAAAGTGACTCTGCGCGGTGATACGGATTTTAGCCTGACCACCAATTTTGACAGGTGGGATGAAAGATGTACCTTCATTTTTGGTATGGATGCCAAAAAAAATTTGACAAGAATAGCCTGTGATATTTCAGAAACAGAATGGCAGTTGCTTGATAAAGCCCCACGGGTGATAAAGACCGAGGAACGTAAAAAACCGGAAAACATAAAGGCCCAGGTGGTTAAAAATAGAAATTTTAAAAATCTCCAAGCAGAATGTGAATTCTTCACTGAAGTTGAGTATAAACCGGGAAAGTGTCAGAAATCATATCGATTAATCGCCATCCGAAAAATAATCAATGTCTCAAAGGATGAAGAGCAGCTTTTTGATGATTGTCGATTTTTTTTCTATATCACCAATGACCGGTGCAGAACGACGGAATCCTTAATTGAGTTGTATCGGGACCGGGCAAACCATGAAAATGATATTGAGCAGTTAAAAAATGGCGTTCATGCCTTGAAAGCTCCTTCAAACACACTGAATTCCAACTGGGCATATATGGTCATTGCCGCATTGGCATGGGATCTAAAGGCTTGGTATGGAATGTTAATGCCTTACCGGGTTTTGGGAAATCAAATTATGAAGATGGAATTTAAGCGATTCGTCCACACCTTTATTAATATCCCATGCCTGATCATAAAAAAATCCAGAAAAATTATCTATCGGATTGTTGGTTATAATGATCAACTCAAACATGTTTTCAATTTTCTTTTTCTTTTGAAAAAAATTGAATTTTCATAATCAATGTATAAACGGACAGCCACTTCAAATGGGTTGAAGTGGTGAGTCATAAAACCATCATAACAAAAGGACGGTTCCAGGTGTGCATTCTTAAAATTTGTAACGTAAATGTTTTTAAGGAGGAGTCGGGTCCTTTTTTTCTGGGTCTTTTTCAATTATGTTTCAAAAGTAATCCGTTCGAATTCTCGAAGCTATATACGATTGAACTTTAATGAACACGCTTGTTTTAGGATTAGGAGGTCGAAAAAAGCCGTGTTATAATATATCCATGTCAACAATGGATAAGACAAGTATTCGAGAAG
>NZ_BAAHYK010000139.1:0-1165 GCF_054657595.1 Desulfocicer niacini | reverse complement strand
CACGGCTTTCAGAGCGGACTCGTTCCCCTCGCCCCTGAAGCCGGGCGTTCGGTAAACAAAATTTTAATCTTTCTTTAATTTTATGGCATTATTATGGAGGTATTTAATGATTTGGAAAAAATTTGGTTATTTGTTTTTCGTTTTTTTTTATGGATGCGGAACAATGGGCACTCCGGTTTCTTTAAAAAATTATCAGGATATTAAAGCGTTACCATATAAAATTAAGATTAACATTAGCGTTGTTAACCATGACAAGGATTCCTCTTGGGCAAACTCACCCTTTTATTATGATAATCCAATCGATGGGATTGATAGCGAGGAATTACTTGATATCTGGAATAGTATTCTACTTGAAAGTATTCCAGTAAGATTTGATGAAAAGAATCCAAAGTATACATTTGATATTGAACTGTATGGCACTATGAGGGCTTCTTATGTAACTTCATTTGATGGCAATAATTATCATGGTGGTTCTATATATCATTTAACGGTTAGAGACAGTAGTAATAAAAATATATATAATAACTATTTCATGATATATGGTTATTGGAAAGTAAAAGGGTTAACAGTAAAAGGACCTGGTGTGCTGACTTCTACTGGAGCAAGAATTCCAGTTGTCAAGTTGGGGCTATATGATATTCTGTCATTTATTTGTAGAGAAGATTTTTTAAAAAAAACAACAGAAAAGGTTGAACGTATTGATCATATTCTTCCGGGTATGGTCCCACATATGCCCGGCCATGCAGTAATATTCGAGTATGAAATTCAAGTTACTGATGATTTATATTACGATAATGCTAACGTTTCGGCTGTGTATTTTAGATATATAATGGGTAATGATATTGAAATTGGTGACTTAAAACCGTCACCATGGAAGGGTGGTAGTTATAGGCAAATATTGCAAGTAGCAAAAATTGCTCAATATAAGAAATGGCCAATGTTCCCTAAAAATTTAGATGTTTCTTCCCTAAAAATCATTGTTGACTAATAAAGTAAAGTTAACCGAACAATGCTTTTTCAGCGGAGCGCAAAAAACGCGCGCCCGCTGAAAAGCGACGTTGAACTAAACCCCTTCGGGGCAGTATCCGTCGCATAATCAGCATCTTCCCCACATCCCCTTCTTTTGTTTCAACCTCCAAAAACAGAAAAATTTCTTTCCAATTTT
>NZ_BAAHYK010000138.1:0-1227 GCF_054657595.1 Desulfocicer niacini | reverse complement strand
GCATTTGAAAATAAGATCCCCCAATATCATCAGTATATTGATGAAAAATCCGAAAAAAGATGCAACCCCAGAGAGCCAAAGCCATTAAAACAGGTCCAACCCAAAGGCTATTTTTACAAGACAACATTGCCTTCAACGCGACCCGGATCTTCAATTTTCAAGTGGTTTGGATCCGTAAACATGGCCTTTACAGCTGTGGAAATATCTTTTTCACTCGAGGAAAGCATAATGGTATTGCCCATGGATTTAGACATTTTAGTTTTCCCATCGACACTTGGCAAACGAGGAACCCGACTCAGCAGCGGTTTACATTCCACTAAAATTTCTTCTTGGGCGATATTATTTAATTTTCTTACGATCTCGTTGGTTTGTTCAAGCATGGGTAACTGATCTTCTCCCACAGGAACCATTGTTGCCTTGAATGCCGTAATATCAGCAGCCTGACTAATCGGATAGGTTAAAAACCCGGCAGGAATGGATCGTCCAAATGACTTGCTTTGAATTTCATTTTTCACCGTTGGGTTTCTTTCCAACCGTGCAATGGAAACTAAATTAGAATAGTACATTGTTAATTCAGCAAGTGCGGGAATAGCGGATTGTAAACAGATCGTTGTTTTCAGTGGGTCTATGCCGACCGCAAGGTAATCAGCAACAACATTTAAAATATTTGAAGATACTTTATGGGGGTTATGACTGTTATCTGTCAAACCCTGCATGTCAGCAACTAAAATTGTCTGATCATAACAATGTTGTAATTTCACTCGCTGCTGTAGCGAACCGACAAAATGACCAAGGTGTAATTGACCCGTGGCACGATCACCCGTGAGGATTTTTTCTTTAACGCTGCCACTTTGATGTGTGTTTGATAATTGAATGTTCTGCAAAATCATGCCTCCTGTAACGACCTCCGGAGACATAATTGATTTTATTCATTAGCTGCCACCCGGCGGCCTTTGAATAAAACAATTCAGCACCGCTCTATAAAAGAGAGTGCCACCAACAAGTGAAGGTAAAATCATTAATTTTTTTCATTTTCATTTTCATTTTGCGCACAGTATCAGCTTCGATTATTTAATTCAAGGTAATTTAGTATTGTGGTTCTTCGATGGTCTTATAAAAAGCTATATAGTTTATTATATACTAATATTTAAACATCAAAAACACATTTAAGCATTTAAAATATTTGATTTTTTAATCAACTTAAAAATTACTTCGTTATTTAAATAC
>NZ_BAAHYK010000137.1:0-1271 GCF_054657595.1 Desulfocicer niacini | reverse complement strand
GCTGTTCCTTGTCACCATGAATGCGGTGGCAGTAATGCTGAGAAAAAAATTTGAAAGACGTTGGTAATTAACGTCAAACTTTAAAGTTCAAGGAGAAAAATGAAAAAATTATTTATCACACTCATGGCCCTGACCCTTGTTGGTGGCATGGGTATCGGTTCATCGTTTGCATCCTCAAGGGATTATATCTCCATTGTGGGATCTTCCACAGTCTATCCCTTTGCCACGGTTGTGGCGGAGCAGTTTGGCAAAACCACCCAGTATAAAACCCCGAAAATAGAATCCACCGGTTCCGGCGGCGGTCACAAACTGTTTGGTGCCGGTGTGGGCGTTCAGCACCCTGACATCACCAACTCTTCCCGCAGGATTAAAAAATCCGAGTTGGAAAAGGACATGAAAAACGGCGTGACCGACGTTGTTGAAGTTAAAATCGGCTATGACGGTATTGTGATTGCCAACGCCAAAAAAGCTGCTCCCATGAGACTTTCCCGCACGGATCTTTTCAAAGCACTGGCAGCAAAAGTACCCAACCCAGACGGCAGTGAAACCCTGGTGGAAAACCCTTACAAAACATGGCATGACGTCAATCCCAACCTGCCCAACGTGGCCATCGAAGTACTGGGCCCCCCGCCCACCTCCGGTACCCGGGACGCTTTTGTGGAGCTTGCCATGGAAGGTGGCGCCAAAAAATTTGACTTTATCAAAAAGATGAAAAAAGCGGATAAGAAAAAATACAAGGCTGTCTGTCATACCATCCGTGAAGACGGTGCCTACATTGAGGCCGGAGAGAACGACAACCTCATCGTTCAGAAACTCCAGGCCAATCCCCAGACAATGGGTATTTTTGGTTTCAGCTTCCTGGACCAGAATACGGACAAGATCCAGGGCTCTTTTATCGATGGTGTGCAGCCCACTTTTGACGCCATTGCCGATGGTCAGTACCCGGTTTCCCGCCCCCTATTTTTTTATGTGAAAAAAGCCCATGTGGATACCATTCCCGGCATGAAGGAATTCCTTGCAGAGTTTACCAGCGAAAAAGCCTGGGGCAGTGAGGGGTACCTGGCTGACAAAGGGCTTATTCCCATGCCTGAGGCAGAGCGAAAACAGTACAGAGATGCCGTGAAAAACCTTGTGCCGCTGAAATTGTCCGATCTCTAACATCCCGGGATATTATTACTGAGAAAGGAATGAAACAGCCGTCCTGAACAGGTGAGGTTCAACTTACCTGCCGGGACGGCACTATTTTCGAAGTTGACAACTATGGAACATAC
>NZ_BAAHYK010000136.1:0-1359 GCF_054657595.1 Desulfocicer niacini | reverse complement strand
ATATCGATATTTCGCCTTGCCGCATGGATGAAATGATTACCACCAATGGCCAGGGCATCTCCGTCCCCCATGGGAACGATGAGTTTCAGTTCAGGCTTACTGAGCTTTACCCCAGTGGCAAAGGCAAGGGCCCTGCCGTGGATGGTGTGAAGGGAGTGGAAATCCACATATCCTGAAATCCGGGCGGAACACCCGATGCCGGAGGTCATCACAAGATCTTTTTTGTCCAGCTGCAGCTGATCAACGGCCCGCAAAAGGGAATTTAAGATGGTCCCATGCCCACATCCCGGGCACCACATGTGGGGAAAAAACCGTTCTCTGATATAATCTTTAACACTCATGTTACACCCCCCTTCCCTGGATAACCCGAAGGAGTGATTTAATATCCGTCGGTGTGATCAATTTTCCATCTATGCGGTTCACAAGAAATACGTTTTCCGGACGATCCACGGCGGCCTTCACATGGCGCATCACCTGCCCCATGTTCATTTCCACCACCAGAACGGCTTTGGCTTTGGCACATTTTTCCCGGATCATGGCTTCGGGAAAGGGCCAGATGGACTGAAGTTCCAGCACACCCATTTTTTCCCCCCGGGCCCGGCGGTTGGTGGCAATGTGTATGGCAGATCGGGCAGAAGAGCCATAGGAGATGAGGATATACTCGGCATCTTCCATGAAATGCTCTTTATACCGGGTAATGTTGTGTATATTGTTATCTATTTTATCGTTGAGATGATGGAGCAGTCCACTGACCACCTTGGGGTTATTGGAGGGAAACCCCCACATGTCATGGAACAGACCGGTGACATTATACCGGTGATCTCCACCAAAATCGGACATGGGAAGACGTCCGTCCTCTCTTGGCAGGTAGGGATGATAATCAACCCCTTTACCAAGGGATGTTCTTAAACGATCCACCCGGGGAATTTGTCCGACTTCCGGAATCACGAGCTTTTCACGCATATGACCCACGGCTTCATCAAAGAGAAGTATCACAGGAGTACGATATGTTTCTGCCATGTTAAACGCATCCACGGTCATGGCAAACACATCCTGATGATTGGATGCGGTGAGGGCAATGATGGAATGATCCCCATGGGTACCCCATCTGGCCTGATTTATGTCTCCCTGGCTGACATGGGTGGGATTGCCGGTGGATGGCCCTCCCCGCTGGACATTGACGATGACGCAGGGAATCTCTGCCATGCAGGCATACCCCAGGGCCTCCTGCTTCAGGGAAAATCCCGGCCCGCTGGTGGCTGTCATCACCTTATGACCGGTTAACGATGCACCGATGATGGCGCACATGGAGGCGATTTCATCCTCCATCTGGATAAATTTTCCCCCTTTTTCCGGCAG
>NZ_BAAHYK010000135.1:0-1428 GCF_054657595.1 Desulfocicer niacini | reverse complement strand
TCCGCGCTGCGCGCTCCACCCATCCACGGCGTTGAAGCCGACTGCGATTCTCAGCTTTGAAAAGAAATAAAAAGCCATTTCTTTTCAAGGCCTGCGAGTCTCGCGGCTTAACAGCCCGGCCCGTTCTTTTCCAATAGCACCTGAAACCAAAAGGGTTTATGGCGGTCATCCACCAAAAAATAATCCTGGAGGGAAGTCGATCTTTCGGGAAGTTTAATTTTGATCTTTCTAAGGAATGAAGAATAAAAGAAGGTAAACGCTTTTCCGGGTGATTCGAATGAACGGGAGTCTTTCTTTTGATCCTGATAATTGCTCCGGGTGGCCCGAATTCCTGAAGGTTTTCATAACGTCATCACTCTTTCGTTTCAATGATGATTTCGATAAATCAACGGAATCGTTTTGAAAAGAACCCAGCGCTTCAGGGGATTGCCAAAGATGAGCCGCCTTTTTGGAAGCTCCTGGAATTATAAACTATTAATTTTTTCTGAAGTTCACGGTGATTCGCCTTTGGCAACTCCCTGAGCTTCTCGTTGGCCAAATAAGGCACATTTATGTTTCATCACCAAAAGTCCCCAATTTGGATTGGAGATTCGAAATGAAAGCTCTTTTAAAAGTAGAAGGTTTGGGAGAAAGTTCTAAACCGCCGTTGTTTTTTGTCCATGGCGCCTGGCATGGTGCTTGGTGTTGGAAGCCTTTAATGGACTATCTGGCCGAAAAAGGTTTTACCAGTTACGCCTTAGACTTGCCTGGTCATGGGAACAGGAAATCAGAAGGTGTCGCTGCCCTTGGAATTATGGATTATGTTTCCGAAGTAGAAGCTTCCATACAAGAATTAACTCTCGTTAAACCTGTATTAATTGGCCATTCTATGGGCGGGCTCATTGTGCAAAAGTTTTTAGAAAAAAATGATGCACTGTCGTCAGTAATAATTGCACCTTGCCCCGCAATGGGAGGAAGCCTCTTTTTGCCAATAAAGTACTTTCGCCATGCACCTAAAGCTGGAATAACAGCAACGTTTGGCCGCAAAACAGCAATAAAAAACGAGGAAATGTGCCAACGCCTTTTTTTTAACGATATTCAGAAGAAAGACCTTGAAGCTCATTTCGAAAGACTTGGCTTCGAATCGTCTAAGGCTATAAGGCAAATGGTTATTCCTTTTTGCAAACTCAAGGCCGCCAAAATTTCTTCAACTCCAATAGCCGTTGCCGCAGCAGGCAAGGATTACTTTTTTGAATTCAAAAGACTTCACGGTTGGGCGGTAAAATATGGATACGATTTCCTGCCATTCCCTGAAGCTGCTCATAATTTGATTAACAAACCGGAAGATTTCGATTTTGGTAAAACAATTTATGAATGGATTGATAAGAATAATTGATTTTATTAAGACAAGTCAATTTGCCAAAATATAGAATAGGTGAATACGCGGCC
>NZ_BAAHYK010000134.1:0-1443 GCF_054657595.1 Desulfocicer niacini | reverse complement strand
TAGACTTTCTGGATCAATAAAGTATCAATATATTTCTGAACTAAAAAATCATCTGCTTCTAGTAATGCCTAACTTTAATATGTTCATTATAGAAATAACCGTGCCCCATTTCTCTACAATGTGAAGCATAAAGTTTAGACGAATACATTAATTTTATCACCCTATTCTTGGAACTTGAAAGGAGGGCGTATAAAGTGGAGCTAAAAATGGTTATTATTACTCAATACATTCTAACTATATTGATCTGGGGATCGACTTGGTTAGCAATAAAATTTCAACTGGGAATAGTTGACCCTATGGTTTCAATTACTTACCGCTTTTTGCTCTCCTCGCTGATATTATTTATATTTTGCTATATTACAAATAGAAAGGTTCAATTTGATGTTAAAGATCATCTATTTTTAATATTACAGGGCATACTATCGTTTTCGATTGCCTATTGGTGTGTATATTACGCTGAGATATATCTGACTAGTGGATTGGTTTCCGTGATCAGTTCATGTATTATGTTTTTTAATATCATAAATGGGGCGATCTTTTTGGAGTCGAAGGTCGATATTAGCGTTTTATTTGCTGCATCAATAGGCCTTCTGGGTATGATATTAATCTTTTGGCCTGAAATTTCATCTGTCAATTTTTCAAATGAAGCTCTACAAGGAATCATCATAGGCTTTATAGGTGTAATCATGTATTCTTTAGGAAATGTGACAGTTCAACGTAATTATCAAAAACAACTTCCGTTGATTCAATCCAACGCTTTCAGCATGGCTTATGGAGCATTGTTTATGATCATTATATCACTTTTATTGAAAAAATCTTTTATTTTTGATTTTTCCATAGAATATCTATCCTCGCTCCTATATTTAGTAATTTTTGGTTCGGTTATTGCGTTTTATTGTTACTTTTCACTCGTTGGAAAAATCGGTGCTGACAGAGCAGCTTATGGGTCAATTGTTACTCCGGTGATCGCTTTGATCCTCTCAACTTTTTTCGAAGACTATCGATGGAGTTCTTGTGCGGTTACCGGAATGTTTCTGTTAATTATTGGAAATTTGCTTGTGTTCAACAAAAAACAACTAACCTCAGTATGAATTGCAACAACGAAAGTAAAATGATATACTAGGTTATTTCAAATGCTTATATAAAAACTGAGATTGCTTTTTTCTCCCCCAATATGCTATTTAATCGAAATGTATCTCACAGTTTTGCCCTTAAAATATTCTAGCAGTTTGCAAATAACCCAGCGCTCAACTTGACCGCCGTTTTGTGGTGGAGAGTGTATAGATCTCAATATCTCAACACCATCTATTGAGAATGGGATGCAAAACATACAGGAAATTGCTGATTTTTTATCTTCCGCTTATTTGATAACCCCCACTGTTAGGATAGTTGTCACATGAACTGAAAAGTTTTATTATAGAATCACAGGAGGAAGTTCATGCG
>NZ_BAAHYK010000133.1:0-1547 GCF_054657595.1 Desulfocicer niacini | reverse complement strand
CTCTCCAACCCCGTATATAATGTGGAGACTTTTTGCTCGTAATCAGGTAATACAAAACGCCTGAAAGGAGCATGAAAATGAGCAGAAAGAAACTGAGAAGTTACAGCAAAGAATTTAAAGCCCAAATTATTAAAGAATGCATTGAAACCAATAACTATGCCGTTGTTGCCAAAAAACATGATATCCCAGCTACAACGGTATACACATGGTTTAGACGGGACAAAAACAAACAAAAAACCGATAGCCGGAAATCTCAACGAGCTTTGGAAAGAGAGCTTGCTGACGCAAAGCTTGAGATAGCTGTGTTAAAAGACCTTTTAAAAAAAACGAACCAGCTCTGGCTGAAAAGTTAGAAGTAGCTGAATCATACATTAAAAAAGGGAATCCGGTGCAGAAGGTCATTAAATATGCTTCTATTGCTAACTCGACATGGTATCAAAGAGATAAGCATGTTGAGGAGGATGGCCGTCATAAAAATCCGGGAAGGCCCATACCAGGCTTCACAATCAACCCCGATGGCTCTGTTATACCGGATGAACTGATCATCTCAGCCCTTGTAAACTATAGAAGCCGTAAAGAATTTACCAATGGAGGTGGCTATCAGAAACTTACCCATTATCTGAGAAGGGATTATGGTTACACGGTCAATCCCAAAAAAGTTTACCGACTGTGCCGGGAACAAAACATATTATTGCCTCTCAAGAAGAAGCGCCATACAAGGAGGAGTAAAAGGTGCATCAACAGAATTATTACCGCCCCACTTCAGATGTGGCAGCTGGATCTTAAATATGGTTTTGTTCATGGCGAAAACAGGTTTTTCTTTATACTGGCAATAATTGACGTTTACATGAGGGTAATTGTTAATTATCATATAGGGTTAAGTTGTAAAGGGAAGGATCTGGTTTTCACCCTTGACAAGGCACTTAAGGATTTTGGGATACCCGGTGAAAATCAATTGATAATAAGGAGTGACAATGGCACCCAAATGACATCCAATGTTTTCACAGAACATGTGCAGAACTTTGACGAGAACCAGCTCCTTCACGAACTGATCCCGCCAGCAACACCGAATAAAAACGCCCATATTGAGGCATTCAATTCAATATTGGAAACAGAGTTTATCCAGCCCAGATATTTCATGACTTATGGGCAAGCATATACGGAAACAGTTGATTTCATAAGTTTTTACAATTTCTTCAGGATACATAGTTCCTTGAAGTACAAAACCCCCATGCAAGTTTATGAGAGCTATCAGCGCGGTGAGGTAATCAATCTCCGGGAAATAAGAATATAAAATTCATTTTTCCTCCCGCCTTGGCCTATTTCCCACAAACGGAGTGAGGAAGTCAAGTCAAGAAAAAAATCGGGGGGTCCCCGCCCCTGCAAGGGGTGGGGTGCCGATTTTTTTCTTTACTTGCTGACGAACGTAGTTATAAAAAAATAGGTCAAGGGGGAAGGAGATCGGCTATAAAATGAGCGGTTATGGACAACCTACATCCAAACGAAATCTACGAGATAAAAATCTCCATAAAAAAGGGGTTGACCCG
>NZ_BAAHYK010000132.1:0-1556 GCF_054657595.1 Desulfocicer niacini | reverse complement strand
TATTTAAATCTCATTAATATTTTTAGGATATGCTTTTAGCTGTCGGATAATAATACGCTTTGGACTATATTTAAATGGAGGCAAAATGCGTTTACTTATCACCATTTTATTTTTTGCAACGTCACTTTTCCCTATCAATCTTTTTGGAGAATACTCTACTGAACACGACAAACTTAAGGAGCATAATCTTAGCGAACGCCTTAAATTTGAATTGCATAACTATCAAAAGCAATTAGCTGGCGAAAAAAATGATGGTTTCCTTTTTCAAAGGAATCGCATGGGCGCTGGAGAATGGATTAAATTTTATGCCAACATGTCAGAGTGCGCTGAAGAACATGACGCGTTGGTCTGTTTAGAAGCATATGAGAAATGTAAAAGTTCTAAATATTGGGAAGAAATGGTAAAGGCTGCGGCAAAATATGAAAAAGAAAAAGAAAAATTTGAATTAAAGAATCCATCTGCTCGACTTTTCAATTACGAAGGTTTTATTGAAATCAACAACACTCGCATCAAAGCCAAGTCCCACATTGAGTTCTATAGCCTCCTATTTGAAGAGGAACTTTATAACATAATGAAAAGTTTTCACGAAGGTAGCGTAGTCTGTAATCTATTGAAAAGTCGAGCATCATCAAAGATTATAATTAAAGAACTTTCCGAAATTGTAGATATTTATGTACACCCTGTATTGGACGAAGATGATGAACAAATAGGAATCATTTTATTGACCAAACAGACTGCTGTCAATTTGGGAATCCTAAAGGAACGCCAAAGATAGAGCCTGTTTAAGAAGTTAAAGGCTCGAAGTGTCATGAATGATTTAATTATTATATTTCATTGAGCACTCAACTAAAGATCAAGATAATGGCTATTAAAGAAGTGGAGTTTCTATGGTAAATCCAAAACGTGCTATTGTACAAGAATATCAGTCGACATCATCAAAAAATTTAACTTTTTGTATAAAAATCTCACTTTTTATATCAATTATAGCAGTAGGCATATCATGCTTTCTTACTAGCCTTGATATTGTTTCTGTTTATTTGACGAATTTTTTCATGCTAAATATTGGTAAACTAAAATTTCACCGTTTTTAAATTTTATACATGGGGGCTCTAATCATGATGCATTTATCAGACGTGGCTTTCAAGGCATCTTTGGATTGTTGTCTTCATGAAAAAGATTTTATAGGGTTTTGCTACTGTGAAGGCAAAACCCTATAAAATTAAATCCAATGTGGCTCGGATACCAGGCTGGTAACGATGTTTCTGGTATTACTCTTATCAAAAAGGGTGAAACTTCAGCTTCATGACTATTTTGCATTTTTCAAGATCAAACTTAATGCATTGTAAAATTGAATATGTACAAGTCCCAAACTTGACGGCTCATCACCCGGCAAGGGAAAAAGGCACCACCATCTCCCGGATCACATTATCACCCTGCCCGGTACCGGCCCGGCCCATGGCCACCAGCACCCGCTTGATGATCTCCACCACCTGATCATGGATGCTGGGGCACTTACTCCTTGCCCTGATTTACATCGACCTCAACAAATCGAGAGG
>NZ_BAAHYK010000131.1:0-1602 GCF_054657595.1 Desulfocicer niacini | reverse complement strand
CGGATGAAATTTTTTGTCCGTTTTTATTCTTAAGGCCGGAAGGTGTCTTCTTGCGGGACGGGACGGAGGATAAAATTCATAACGTTAGGCAAATATAATTAAAATGGTGAATTGTTCATATTCAAGTAAAGTTCAAGGAATAATGTGCCTTGATCAAAGCCGCGAGTGGCGTTTCCGTGACGACCGAAAAGAATTGGTCCTCAATGCTTTAGGGTTGATTCCCGGGATGACCGTATTGGACGCAGGTTGTGGTCCAGGTTCGCTTACACGAAAAATAGCTGCTTGGCTTGGTGATTCTTCGAATATAATAGGGATCGATCGTGACACAGCATTTATTGAATATGCTCAGTGCAAGGCAGAAAAAGCCTCTCTTTCAAATATTAAATTCTTAGAAAGCGATGTTCTTACATTACCTCTGGAAGACAATTATGTCGATGCCGCTATCTCTCATACTGTAATAGAGCATGTGCCAAACCGTGAGTTTCTAATTGAGCAAAAGCGTGTTTGTCGTAATGGCGGCAGAGTGTCTGTCATGATGGCGCAACCTAAAAGCTCAATTCGTTCCAATCCCGATGCTATTCCTCAAGTGTCGGAGCGTGAATATGAACTTTGGGCTCCCATTGTCGAATTGCAAAAATCACTTCATGCCGAAAGCATGGTAGGAAAATATAACCCTGAATTGTATGGTTTGCCAGCCTTATTTGAAAAATTGGATTTTTCTGATATTCAAGTTGACGCATTGGCACTCCCGGTGGTTCCGGATAATTATAGAAACAGCCTTGATCAAAAGGCTGCTATACTAGAAAGCTACAAAAACGAGGAAATAGAAAATATTGAAAGGATGCTTCCACTATTAAAAAATAAGCTTTCTGAAAATCATATAAAAGACTTAAAAGAATTAATAAATCAACGATACTCTAAACGTTTCTTGTTTGTTGAAAAAGGCGTATCTGTTTGGGATTACTCAATTGAGATCGTTCTGATAATAAGTGGAATTGCCTAACCCATCGCTGGAGTGGGACCGGGCGTACTGCGCACCGTTTTGGAAGTGTGTGGTTTAGGAATACGAAAATTTTTATCTGAAGGTTTCGGGTTAAACGCCCGGCCCCTCAGCTCAACCGTTGTCGCGCCGAGGAAAGCTCGGCGCATCTTGCAGGGTGAAAGTCCCTGTCGGTTGAAATCCAGTAATGGGTTTCAGTAAGGGTTAGCCACCCATCCGTATCGAGCCTTGGGTCCATGGCGGAGATACTTTATTTTCATTGTAAGTGCAGGACGCTGGAATACCGGCTGGAAACGAGCTGCAACCCGGAGCAATCCAGGAGAATTGCGGAGGCCTCACCCCACTGTAGGATCAATTGGAAAATAAAAAGCATCGAACAAAATGGACTAAGCGTAGGCAGAGAATCTTGTAGGCCGTAGGGGTGGTCGTGCACCCTGAAGTGCTGGTACAGCTTCGAGAGAGCAACCCGCGGACGCCGAGGGTTTTAACGGTCGCCGAAGGCAACACAGAAGCATCCGTTATTGGCGAGGATGTGGAGGTCCGCCGGAGTCCACAGGCCGTGGCATGTAAGAAGAGATGCGCTGTAGAACTCGGGAAGCCCC
>NZ_BAAHYK010000130.1:0-1618 GCF_054657595.1 Desulfocicer niacini | reverse complement strand
TTTATTTCTTTCCTTAGAAAGGAGGTGATCCAGCCGCTGGTTCCCCAACGGCTACCTTGTTACGACTTCACCCTAATTATCAACCATACCTTAGGCACCTGCCCCCCCGAAGGGTTGGCCCAGTGACGTCGGGTACAATCAACTCTCATGGTGTGACGGGCGGTGTGTACAAGGCCCGGGAACGTATTCACCGTGGCATGCTGATCCACGATTACTAGCGATTCCAACTTCATGGAGTCGAGTTGCAGACTCCAATCCGGACTGGGATATGCTTTAAGGGATTTGCTTGGCATCGCTGCCTTGCTGCCCGTTGTACATACCATTGTAGCACGTGTGTAGCCCCAGACATAAGGGCCATGAGGACTTGACGTCATCCCCACCTTCCTCCCCGTTAACCGGGGCAGTCTCTTCAGAGTTCCCGCCATTACGCGCTGGCAACTGAAGACAAGGGTTGCGCTCGTTGCTGGACTTAACCAAACATCTCACGACACGAGCTGACGACAGCCATGCAGCACCTGTCTTTGAGCTCCCGAAGGCACTCCTAACTTTCGAAAGGATTCTCAAGATGTCAAGTCTGGGTAAGGTTCTTCGCGTTGCGTCGAATTAAACCACATGCTCCACCGCTTGTGCGGGCCCCCGTCAATTTCTTTGAGTTTTAGTCTTGCGACCGTACTCCCCAGGCGGTATGCTTAATGTGTTAACTGCGGCGCAGCAGGGGTCAATACCCGCTACACCTAGCATACAACGTTTACTGCGTGGACTACCGGGGTATCTAATCCCGTTCGCTACCCACGCCTTCGCACCTCAGCGTCAGTATCGGTCCAGAAAGGCGCCTTCGCCACCGGTGTTCCTCCTGATATCTACGAATTTCACCTCTACACCAGGAATTCCCCTTTCCTCTCCCGTACTCAAGTCCTGCTGTTTCAAATGCACGTCCGGGGTTGAGCCCCGGGCTTTCACATCTGACTGACAGGACCGCCTGCGTGCCCTTTACGCCCAATAATTCCGAATAACGCTTGCACCCCCCGTATTACCGCGGCTGCTGGCACGGAGTTAGCCGGTGCTTCCTTCATGGGTACCGTCAATAAATAATGCTATTAACACTAAATAATTTCTTCCCCATTGACAGAGCTTTACGACCCAAGGGCCTTCTTCACTCACGCGGCGTTGCTGCGTCAGGGTTGCCCCCATTGCGCAAAATTCCTCACTGCTGCCTCCCGTAGGAGTCTGGACCGTGTGTCAGTTCCAGTGTGGCTGATCATCCTCTCAGACCAGCTAACCATCGCAGTCTTGGTAGGCCGTTACCCCACCAACAAACTAATGGTGCGCGGACTCATCTTCAAACAGATGCTTTAATCAGAGGCACCCTTTCATCAAATACTCCAAAGAATATCTGACTTTATCCGGCATTAGCCATCCTTTCGAATGGTTATTCCCGATTTGAAGGTAGATTATCCACGTGTTACTCACCCGTGCGCCACTCTACTCGTTCCTGCAAGCAGGAACTTTCTCGTTCGACTTGCATGTGTTAAGCACGCCGCCAGCGTTCATTCTGAGCCAGAATCAAACTCTCCAGTTATAATTCCTTTAAAATGTTTTTTAATGTGCTTTGCTGCAC
>NZ_BAAHYK010000129.1:0-1801 GCF_054657595.1 Desulfocicer niacini | reverse complement strand
GTAGGGGGCAGGCCGACTTTTCTGTCAGGCACTATATTATATAGAGGGAGGTCTTGTGAAAATATCAATCCGCGGGGTGATTATCATCGGATGTATTGCGTTAATTTGGGGAACTCTATTAATCACCACTCCTTTTTCATATTTTTCAACCAAAAAAGTCATGTTCCTGCATACCATTGATATTATGGAAAATATATCTGACCTGACTTTAAAGGAAACTCAGAATTTTTTTTCCATTGCAAGAGGGGCAGCCCGCCTGACCAAGCGCCTTATCTCGTCAAATGTTGTCAATACAGATGCGGAGCATTTAGAAAAATTAGAAAAATATTTTTTCGATCAACTTGAAATTTATCCACAATTTGCCGGCATTTATTTAGCTAACCCTGAAGGTGAGTTTTATTATGTTAATCGTAATAATTCATATGCTTCGAATGGGTACCGGACCAAATTTATTGAAAATTCTCCCCAAGGCCGTCAGGTAAAAATGATCTTTCGGGATGCGGATATGAATATTATTAAAGAAAAATCCAATCCAAAGGATACATATGATCCAAGGAGTCGTCCTTGGTATATAAAAGCTACAAAAGAGAAACAGGTGATTTGGACAAACCCATATATCTTTTTTACTTCTCAAAAGCCCGGTATCACAACTGCCGGTCCCATATATGATGCCAAAGGCAAGTTATTAGGCGTTGTCGGTGTTGATATAGAATTGGATGTACTTTCTAAATTTATCGGCAGTTTAAGAGTTGGAAAAACAGGCATTGCCTTTATGGTTGATCAGGACAGCAATGTAATTGCATATCCGGATCCTGAACAATTAAAATATTCAGATGATAAAGAGAGTTCAAAAGTCCGTCTTCCAAAACTATCAGAGCTTTCAAATTCTGTCTGCAAGCAGGCTTTTGACTCCATACAACAAACCAAAAGATCCGATGATCCTCAACTGGTAAGAAAGAACTCAATTTTTGCAGCATTTGAGGCGGATAATGAAAAGTATTACACCATGTTCACACCGGTACAGGAATCAAAAATTTCATGGATGATTGGTGTATATATACCTGAAGATGATTATCTTGGAAAAATTACAACCAATCAGAGAATCAATTTATTACTCACGTTTATTTTATCTTGTATTGCGACTGTCATTGGTCTTTTTGTAGCCGGTAAAATCATTCGGCCCATTTCTGAGCTTGATCGTGAAGCATTAGATATTATCAATCATAATTATTCTTCCCCCAAAAAGGTAAAGACACGATTGGTTGAGATCCAGCGAACTGCCGACACGTTCCAGGGAATGAAAGAATCAGTCATTGCCTATAAGAAAGAACTGAGGAAAAAAGAACAAATTCATCGAACAATTACAGATACGGCAAATGAAGCAATCTTGATGATTAATAATGATGGAAAGGTTTCCTATTGGAATGCAGCAGCAGAAAAAATTTTTGGTTATAGCAGTAAACAGGTTATTGGAAAATCTCTCTTTGATTTTATCCCTTTTAAAGAAAAGAGTCATGGTGCAGAATTGACATTGAATCATGTTTTTCAAAATAGATTGCCAGATCAATTTCAAAAAAATATTGCATTGAATATTGAAAATAAAGATGGCCAATCTTTTTTTGTCGAAGTGTCTTATGTCAACATCAAGATTGATGAGTGCTTCTACACAATTGCCGTTATCCATGACATTTCGCAACGCAAAAAACTCGAAAATGATAAATTAGATGCCTTAAAACAGCTTCAACAGGCTCAAAAAATGGAAGCCCTTGGATTGCTGGCAGGTGGTGTTGCGCATGACCTC
>NZ_BAAHYK010000128.1:0-1882 GCF_054657595.1 Desulfocicer niacini | reverse complement strand
ATGCAAAGTAGATATTCCTAAGCCCTATGGGTGCAGGATTTGTATTCCATTTACTTTGCATAATATCCAAGGACAAATCTAATCGATAAAATAGGGACAATAGCTTTATTGTAATTGTTTTACTGGATTTTTTACAATTTTAACATGAACTTGTGAAAAATCATTATTATTTTCAATTTCCACCATAGCAGATTATGCAAAGTAATCCGAAGCGTATATAAGGTTTTATCGGCATTTCAACAGCTTACTTTGCATAATTACTTACTTTGCATAAGGAGGTATAGTATCGCCTGTACTGGCTAATATTTACCTCCACTTTGGTCTTGATCTGTGGTTTGAAAGGCGGGTTAAACCCAATTGTAAGGGCTCGGCCTTTATTTTGAGATATGCCGATGATTTTATATGCGCTTTTCAATATAAAGGTGAGGCTGAACGGTTTTACCGTGAGCTTCCAGGCAGACTAAGCAAGTTCAAGCTTGAGGTAGCACCGGAGAAAACCGGAATGATTCGGTTCAGTCATTTTCATCCCGGCATGAAGGTGCGGATAAGCTTTTTAGGCTTTGAAATTTTCTGGGAAAAAGACAGAGCCGGTACCGTCAAAGTTAAATACCGGACAGCACCCAAGAAATTGCAAGGCGCCTGCAGGCGGATCAAGGAATGGATAAAGGAAAACCGCCATTTGAAAGGGCAGACCTTTATAAAAGAGCTAAATAGACGATTGCGCGGCCATTACAACTATTATAATGTGCCAGGTAACCTGTCGGCTTTATGGCACTTTTATAGCTGGGCTGAAGAATGCGCATTCAAATGGCTGAATCGTCGAGGCGGGAAGCGTAAAAGCTTCACCTGGAAAGTCTTTACCAAAGCGGTGGCTCTTTTGGGTATTGCCAAACCAATGATGCGAGTTGTTAACAGACAACATCGAGTGTTTGCGTAAACAGATGTCTTACACGAAAGCGAGTATAACCGAGGAACCGGATGCGGGAAAACCGCACGTCCGGGTCTGTGCGGGGGGCGCTGGGTAACTGGCGTTCCTACCGTGAGAGCCAATAAAAGAACCACAACCTGAAATAAGAGGACAATAAGATGAAAAAAATTATCCATCTCTCTGATTTGCATGTTGGTTATGAACATTGTGAAGAAGAATTAAAGAAAATAGTAAAAGATATTATCGATAATCGTGCTGCAAAAGATCATGTAGTGGTTGTAACAGGTGATATTGTTGATAACGCAAAGAAAGATGGATCGTATGAGCTTGCAAGAAAGCAATTTAAGAAACTTGAAGATAAGCAGTATAAAGTACTAGTGGTTCCTGGTAATCACGATTACGGGAGCGGAGGAAAAGCAAAAAAGAAATACGTCAAGCTTTTTAAGCAGGCTTTTTATGATGATAAAAATATTACATATCCAAAACTTGATATTTTAGATGGGATAGCATTTATAGGTCTAGACTCAATGGCTGATACATTCGAATGGCTTGATGTATGGGGTGCGGATGGTGAGCTAGGAAATAAGCAATTAAAGAAATTAGCATTAATACTTGAAGGCCCAGATGTGGCAAATTTAAAAAAAGTAGTTTATCTACATCATCACCCCTTTGATCACAGAGGGCGGCTGCATATGCTCAAGGATTATCGTCAATTCAAAGCGGTAATTGAAAACAAAGTTGATTGCTTGTTGTTCGGCCACAATCATGATGGGAATAAATATCCAGGGGTTTGGGGTATCACTCAATGTTTTGATGGTTCGAGTTCTACAGGTAAATCAAAAGGATCAGGAAAACCAGCCACTCCTTATCGAGTTATCACTTTGGTTTAACGGTCTATTGGGCTAACAAAACCATCCAGCGGACGCGCCAAAGGCGCGCGCCGCTGATGGTTGC
>NZ_BAAHYK010000127.1:0-2055 GCF_054657595.1 Desulfocicer niacini | reverse complement strand
AACCGGATGCGGGAAAACCCCACGTCCGGGTCTGTGCGGGGGGCGCCGGGTGACCGGCGTTCCTACCGTGCGATTTTTCAATTTGCGTTGTTCTTTAATTGTTTCGAGAGTATATATATTGAAATGGGGGGTAGCTATGATTCGTTTTTCTTTGGTCATTTTCACTTTGGTATCATTGTTGATTTTTTTTTGTAATCAAATAGTGTGGGCCAATACAGTTGACCCTGTTGAAAAATTGACGCAAGAATTGGAAGAAGTTGGGCAGCAATCTCTCAAAAAAGAATTAAATAAAATTCGTTCGGAATCAAAAAAAGCAACCAAATCTCAATTCAAAGTTAGTGCTGATATACTAAAATTGTCAAATATAGAAGATGTTGTTTCTAAAAAAATAGCTGCCTACAGAAATGCAATAAAAGATAAGATTTGGAAAACAGCTGAAGCTATCGAAAATAGTAGCTCTGTAAATATAATTTGGGATAATGACAATATTGAACTTGATGTTGAAGAAAATAAATCAGTTAAAAAACTTAACGATGCTATAAAAAAGAATAATATTTCTCTAAAAAGTTTTGCAACCGCGATTAGAGCATTCACTAGTATTTCTGATCAAATGTATACAGAAGCAATGAGTGCAAAACAAAAAGATAGAAAATTTCACTTGTATGTTGAATATACAGCATTTGTGTATGAACTAAGTTCGGTTACATTAGAAATTTTAAACGAATTTAAAATTGAAGGAATAGAAGAACTTCACAAGTTGCACAATAAAAGAGAAACGACCGTCAAGGGTATAAAAGACAAAATAGACGAACAAATAACTGCACAAAAAAAGCGGTTGGAGAAGAAAGTTATTACTGAAGCCGAATTTCAAAATGACCTTGCGAAGTATAATAGCTGGAAAGAGGCACTTGATTATTCTCTCGGTCGGTGGCAACAAATCTTTGACACTATTTCAAAACAAAAGGACTGGGCAAAGAACATATCCAAACAAGCCAATGTGTTTGAAAAGCTACGAGATGATGCTGGTATCCAATTATCGGTATTAAAAGAAATTAAAGTGGTAGATGAAACCTTTAGAGTTTTTCAATATCTTGGCGAAATTGTTCAATTAGCTAGCAATATACCACTTTTAAAGCTTGATAGAGATGTTGCCGAACAACTTTTAGGTATCGACTATACTATGAAGGATAGATGAAAATGCTATTTAAAAGGACATTTCTTATTTTGATGTGTTGTTTGCTATTTGTTTCTTGTGAGAAAAAAAATACTAACAATGATGGTGTCCCAAAAATTAACAATATTCAAAATAATATTTCTAAGATAGAAGATCGAATTATCAAAATCAATAAAAGAGTTGATGAAGTTGAGCAATATCTATTAGATAATGAAAAAAAAATGATTTTAGTATTAAAAGTTAAAAATATGGCAAACCTTAGATCTTCCCCTATTTTGAAAGATGAGTATATCATTGGAAGGGCATATAAAAATGCATATTTAAGAGCTGAAGCTGATGAAATTGATAGTAAAAAAAGTAAATGGTATAGAGTTAATTTTTTTATAGACGAAAAAATGATCAATGGATTTGTTTCAGCAAAATTAGTTGAGAAAGAATATATTTCGATTGATATATTTCGAACAATCGTAAATAATAATGATTTGATTGATTATTTTTGGGAGCATGAATTATTCGCAAAAATCAGAAAGCTTGATATCACAAGATTGGGAATCGCAATCTCAGATAAAGTTCCAAATGTATTTATTGACAAACTGTACAATAAGCTACTTAACATCAAAATTAATGTAAAAGATTTAAACGGCTTCGAAAAAGAAATGATCATTGAAACTTGTCAAAAAAACGGAATACAAGCTATTTTGCATTTAATTCATAGTGATAACGAAATTTTGCTCAGATTGTATGATTTTAAGGGCTTCAATGTATATAGGTATACATATGAAAATATGCATGGCAATACATTTAAGAAAACTTCCGCAAAATTCGTTCATGAGCACGATTTAAAAAATAGTCAAAGCCTTGTCTCTTCAGAAGAGAGTGAA
>NZ_BAAHYK010000126.1:0-2108 GCF_054657595.1 Desulfocicer niacini | reverse complement strand
CGGTGGTTTTATTCGTTAACCCGTTTGCCAATAATAGACAAACTGTATTCTTTTCCATCCATTTCAGCTACATATGGAAGTTCGCCCCATTCTTCAAATTCAAAAGATTTGAATAGTCTAATGCTTGGAATATTGTGCGAAAAGATAAAACAAACTACATTCTTTATGGCAAGCTTCTCTGTTGCTTTTAAGGATTCTGCTAAAAGTAAACGGCCTAATCCTTTTCCCCTGTGTTCTGGTGAGATATAGATACTGATTTCTGCAGTATGGTCATAGGCCGGTCGACCATAAAATGATTGAAAGCTTACCCAACCAACGACTTTACCATTGTCTTCATGAACTAACAAAGGTCTTTTTTGAGGATCGTGTTGCCTAAACCATTCTAATTTTGATTCAACAGATACTTCTGATGTATCTGCTGTTGATTGTCTTGTCGATATAGTGGAGTTGTATATGTCGACTATCTCTTTTAAATCTTTCTCTGTAGCATTTCTCATTTTTATCTCTAAACTCTTTCTCTTTCTTCACCGAACGGGGCTTGGTTCTAACTTCACCCAGTGGTATCCATAGAACACTTAAAAAACTAATATTATGAAAAAATTCAGTTATTTAACTGTTGATATTTGGTGTCTGCTGCCAAAAGTGGACGAACTTAGAACCAAGCCCACCGAACGTATTTCTCACCTGCCGGTATGGAGCGCAGCGGAATACCGGTCAGGTGCAGACAATGGTTCGGCCACAATCTCAGAAATTTCCAAGCATTTCGGTTGATCTCCTTCGCACTTTACCTATCCCATAAGGCCTGTTCCTTCTGCCAAAGGGTACGATCAAGCAATGAAACCATCATGAAGAGCTGGTCCATCATGCTTGGCATGGCCTTAGTTCGGCCCTTTTGCAGGGACACTGGATTCGCATGGAACACCTGTCTGGCACAGCCCGCATACATCAGTCTCAATACCGTAGCGGCTCTTTACAAACTCCCACGCGGTTCGGTAAAGGTAATCCCGGCATTTGGACTTATCGTGACCCCGTTGGGAGATCGCTCCTGCGGGGCATCGCTTGATGCATTTGCCGCATTTGCCCTGAGAGAAATAAAGGCAATACTCACGGTGATCCGTGTATGGCCTCCGGGTTGGCTGAATGGATACTGCAGCAACGACTGAGCCGCAGCGCATGGCTTTGCCGCGCTCCGTAATGAGGCCGTCGCAAAGTCCGAAAGTACCCAGACCAGAAACATGCGCGGCGTGACGCTCGGACCAGTTTGACGAACGACCGTACCGCTCTGAATCTTGTATAGACCAAAAAGGGGTAAGAACGGGCGCGACGGCGTCAAAGCCTGCGATCTTCAAACTCTCAATCACATGGCGACGAAGCAATGTGTTGAAGGCTTCACCATACTTTTTGGCTCTGGCCCATCTTTCGGAGGGGTAGATCGTCTCTCTCCGGTTGTCGGCCTTGGTGGCTTGGGTTTGTGGCAGTACCCAGCTAATGACCGTAAGCTCGGCGGTAGCTATCTTCCTGCCGGGGAATGACTTCTCGAAGACTTCTACGGGGGTCATGTAAAAAGAGCCTACGTCCTTTTTGATCAGCTGATAGAGAGAGTCCTCACCGCTCGAGAAACCCACAAGAGGCTCCTCCCAGGCCCGCTCATTCTCTTCATCCTTTAAAGAATTGTCCGGAGAGATGAGACAAAAATCCTTGATGACGTTTTCCAGCCACTGGGACAAGTCAGTGGCGCGTGTGTTTTTTCGATTTGCATGGGACATGGGTTGCCTCCTCGTTTGGATTTCAACTGCGGGACTTGGTCCAGTTTAAAGAGGATTTTTGATTGGTTTGAATACAATCTCTTAAACAAAGATTAATTAACTCAAGTTTCGCACCCTAAAACAGGGAGTTTTAACGAATAGAACCCCTTATAATTTGATACTTTATATAGAAAAGGGCTCCAAATAGTGGTATATGTAAGCTACTGAATTCAAACACAAACCACACACAATGAGTCCTTAAGTCATGTTTACCAAAAATTGCCGAAATTTTAAAGGGGAAATCGAATATTATCTGAATAATGGGCAAAATGTTTTTGATTCGAAAATCGATGGTGTTTTTCG
>NZ_BAAHYK010000125.1:0-2144 GCF_054657595.1 Desulfocicer niacini | reverse complement strand
CCTTTTCATTGTTCTTTCAGTTGGGTGAGACCATCCGCGCTTGTATCCCGGTCTACCGGGGCGCAGCTCGTTTCCAGCCGAGTTGCCTCGACGTCCAAAACTTACAATAGCCGGTGTATCTCCGCCATGGGTCCAAGGCTCGATACGGGTGGGTGGCTAACCCTTACTGAAACCCATTACTGGATTTCAACCGACAGGGACTTACACCCTGCAAGATGCGCCGAGCTTTCCTCGGCGCGATAACGGGGAGCTCAGCTGGCCGGGGGGCGAATTGCCGAGCACGTTCTAAAAGCCAAGTTTTTTCTAAAACCAAGCACTTTCAAAAAGCCGCTAGCTCCCCCCGGTCAGCTGCAGCGTTTTGTTCTTTTCATTTCTCGATGCTTTCATGAAAAATCCATAAAACTTTTGCGTCTTAATCGTTTATTGGTAAACATCAAAAGCCCCCATGGTTGGTGAATTTTCGCGCATATTCCCCCCAAAATCCCTATCAACTTTCATTTGCTCATCATCGGGATTGAGGAAATCATTACAGCCAACGTTCGCTGCCGGATTATCATCGGCTAATCTGAAGTCAAAGTTGTTAATGTCCACAAAGTATTCATAATCTGAACTATAAGTTTCATTTATACTATGAGCATCCATAGCCCAGGTTGTTTGCCATTCATCCCAGTCGTCTACTCTATCCTCAGAGCTGTCAGGGACGATTGAATCGTTAAATCTTAACCAGTGAAGCCCTTGATCTTTTATAATATAAGCACAATAATCAGGATTTATTAACTCCCAGTTTTCATAACTTCCAGAAGAGCTTATATAATATTCAGTCCAATGGCTGTCAGCGATACTAAAAACCAGACAATTTCTGATTTTCAACTGACCACCTGTGACGCAAAACACATCAAAATTTCTAATTGAATCTGCATGGCCAAGATGGTCATTATCAAAGTAATAGGTTTCATGGACATGATAAATTTCCCCTCCTTTGTGATAATCTGTAATATTCGTATTAATATAAATGTTGTTGGCCCAGAAAATTTTACAGTTAGCAGGGGCTTCATAAATAGTGTCATCATCATTTTTACTGGACGATTTTGCCCGTACACAATGATCAAAATAATTACGTTCTATACGAAAGAATGAATAGTCATAATCTTCATCGTCGTTTCTATGTGAAACGTCTATGGCTGCATCTGCTACCTCATTTTCAATTCCCCAGTTTTCAAAATAGCAATTGAAAATAATTCCGTTTGAAGCTGCATTCATAAGAATCCCATCTTGATTTCTTTCCTCATCCGTCGCTGTGTTGTCATGTATATAGCAGTTCTGGATGATGGTCCACTGCAACTCTCGTGGATTATCGGTATTGACATAAAGAGGAGAATTCCCAATATTAATACCTGTTGCACACATCCAACCATCTCCATAATCATATCCTGAAATTTCCACATATTCGATTAAAACCCGTTCACATCCATCTATCCGAATATGTGGTTTGTTGGCTGTCCCCGCAATAAATACATTTCTAATAACTACCTCTTCACAGTCTTCAACTAAAATGGTTGATGAGGCTCTATAGTCGGAGTCTTTTTGGATTACATTGATGTTTTCAAAAACGACTTTATCGCAATTTTTAACGTAATATAAGGCGTTATCATATTTTCCGTATGAGTTGCTCCATGTAACTTGCACGGACTCATCAGATATTTCGACATATGTCTCATCTGAATATGTTTGCTTGTAGGTATCCCCAGTTACTGATTCAAAAAGGTCTTCTGAAATCTCCATATCCGCAAGTTCTTTTCCGTTTCCAAGTTCTGACCAGTCTCCATCATATATTTGTCCATAATCCCCAATGGTAACTTCAAATGTAACATCAGCCTGATCATTACTATCGTCACTTTCATTACTGTCACCATTACAGCCAATGTTAAAAAGAATGGAAGAAACGATCAGCACCCCCCAAAAAATACCTTTGATTTTTTGTTTCATTAGCATGTTTCACCTCATTTTGGGTCGTTTAAAAAAAAAGAACGGGGAGCTGAGGGGCCGGGCTTTTAAACCCCAAAAGCTCAGATAAAGGTAAATTTTCCTGAACCACATACTTTCCAAAACGCCGCGCAGATAGCCCGGTCCCTCTCCAGCGTTTT
>NZ_BAAHYK010000124.1:0-2159 GCF_054657595.1 Desulfocicer niacini | reverse complement strand
AAAGATACAGCCGCTCAAAACTATTTTGGGCGGCTGTATTCATTTTTGAAACTAATGTTTATTTAAACAGTTCAGGTGGCTTTGTTGTATCCCCAGTCGCATTGGGATAATTTTCTGCTTTATAAGATTTCTTACCGCTTTCAATCAGGTGGTTTGCTTCTTCCATGAACCCATTGAAACGTTTTTTGCATTCATAGAAACCATGCCACCATGAATAGTCGGGGGCCATCATTGCCGCGCCCATCCTTGCCCGCCGACCTTCATGATGCCACAATTCATAATATTCCACTTCAAGAGGTTCATCAAAAAACCGGGTTTTGTCCAGCACCCCTTTTTCATAAAGCTCATCCAGTTTTGCTTTGGCTGGTTTGAAATAGACATCATTATATTCTTTAACGGTTTGATCCATCTGGCTGTAATGGGATTCAGTCCACCGTTTTCCATGGCACTGCATACAGACTTCCTGCATTTTGGTCCGCTCTTCCTTCCAGTTGGTCTGAGCAGGAAGCGGTTTAAAATCTTCAGGCCTAACGGTCAACGGGGCCTGCAATTCCCAGGATAATCGTTCAGTGACATCATGAGATGTCATAACGCTGCCAGCGCCTGACATATGACATGATGCGCAAGTGGGTCCCCTGAAATCAACACCGGGTGTCCAGGTACCTGGCGCGGCGGTCCAGTTGTATTCATCGCCAAAAGCATCGTAAATATCGCCATGCTTGGATTCTGTGAAAATTTCTATTTGAGGATGATCCGGGCCCAGATGACATTGACCGCAAGCCTGGGGCTTTCTTGCTTCCATCACAGAAAAACGGTGTCGTGTATGACAGCTGGTACAACTGCCCTTGCTACCGTCCATATTAATCCTGCCGACGCCGACATTGGGCCAGGTTGCGGGATCAAGCTCTTTGTCCGTCATTTTCAAAATTGTTCCGTGACAATGGTAGCAGCCGTTTACTCGTTCAAAATCGCTGTTCATTCCATTATTAAGCCAAGGATCTATTTTCCAGATAATTTCAAGCGTATTGGTATGTTTGCTTTTGCCGTACTGCATGGCTTCATCCGGATGACACCTGGAGCAGTCTTTCGGTGTTACAACGGCAGAGACCGGGACCATGTATTTCTTCTGCCCGTATTTTGTATCATTGGCTTCATACTCTTTAAAATGAGATTGGCTGACATCCGGGTCATGGGATTCTGCAGCATGGCAATCATAGCAGGTGATATTGGCACTGGCATGACGGCTTGCAGCCCAGTCCGAAAAGATTCCCGGATGCTGTTTTTTATGGCATTCGACACAGGCCATGGCCTGGGGTGACATGGATCTTTCTATTCTGAATTCCTTTGATTTTGGCATATTTGTCTGAACATCCGCACTGAACGCAGTGGATTGAAATATGCCAATGAAAAATACTGCCGATAGCAAAACAAGTACATTCCTTTTCATTGTTCCCCCTGTATTTATATTTAAAGTCATTAAGTCCAAATTAAATACCTAAACCTCTATACGGCGCTTGATTTTGTTTATACCGATATATATCACTATCCACATGAACCAGATTCCTGTGGCAGTCCACACATTTTTTTTCATATCCTTTTCTTGGATACAAAACCGTCCGATGGGCAAGCATGGCACCCCGTTTGTTTGGGATATGCAGAATATTTCGGTGGCATTTTTGACATTGGGCATTTTGAAAGGTTTCGTAAGCATGCTCTCGACTCTTTTCGCGATCATATGTTCCATATGTAAAATGAACAAATATATCCTTAATGCCATGGGCTGTTTTGGTGTAGAAAAAATTTATCGTGTCCTGCGGTGCAGGCAGGTGGCAATCCATACAATCGGCTGTAAATCCTTGGGCGTTATTAACATGGGTGGATGTTTTCCAGGCGTTATAGGCGGGCCTGATTTCATGGCATGATGCGCAAAATCCAGGTGTTGAGGTCCTCGCCATTGTATAGTACGTCAAACTGAACATTGGAAAAGCGATGATAATGCCGAGAACAACGAAAATCGCTGGTTTGATGAGTTTTTTCATAGTCTTCCTTTTTTAACGGTGGAGATAAGATTATTCTAAAAAAGGGTGGAACTATTTTTAGGATTTAACCGACCGTACTATGTCATACGAGTCCATGTCAATAAAATATCATAATATCAA
>NZ_BAAHYK010000123.1:0-2425 GCF_054657595.1 Desulfocicer niacini | reverse complement strand
CGGGGGAGGGGCTCTGCTGAGGCAAACTTGAAGGCTACCTTTTCATATAACTGCCACGGGCAGGCCGTATTCTTATCCGGCTCTGCCCACAACGAAGCATGAAAGAGTGTTAAGCCTATCTACTCTTTCTTATAAAAAAAGGAGAAAGAAGGATGAAAGAGCATATTATTGTAAGGGATTTGGAAAAGGCGCTGGATGTGATTACCGGGGGGCGGGTCATTGGTTCGGGGGATGCGGCAACCGGCAGGAATCCCTTTGTGGTGACCAAATCGTCGGATATTCCGGGAAAGGCCGTCACGGAAACCCCGGGCCTTGTGGTGGGTAATCCTGATCAGCCGGTCAGAAAAGTGGCCGTGATGATGACGCTGACGGAAAGTGCCATTGAACTTGCCGGTGCTTCAGGTGTTGATGCCATTGTGGCCCATCATCCCGTTGCCGATGGTGCCAGCTCCGGCGGGGTATTGCTTCGAACCTATCTTGGACTCTACAATCTGGCTGTGCTGGAGCTTCATGAGGCATTTCACGGTCTTCATCCGGGAATTGCATATCTTCACGGTCACGATGCTTCTTTTGTCGATATTAAATACAGCCATATACCGGGAAATATACTGTTTGTGGGCACGCCTGTTCAAGGGGTGAAAACCTTGGGAGACATGCTGTCAAGGCTGGATACTTTTATGGATCTGGAGACCGAAAAGAGACTTCTTAAACAAGAAAAAAGGGTACGCAATTGTCAGGATATTGAAGAGACCGCTGTCTGTACAAGGGGAATCATTCTTGAGGGCAGTCCCGGCAATCCCGTGAACAAGGTAATGCATATTTTTCCCCACACCGGCTTTACGCCGGAGCATATGGAACGTGTATTGGGCCAGCATCCGGGTGTGGATACGGTGCTTGCAACCATCTCCAGGGTGTTCCCCGACCATGATCTGGTTAAAAAAGCAAAAGAGCTGGGACTCAATTTCATCGTCGGCAATTCCCATGCCCTTGAAATCATGGAGAACGGGCTTCCCCTTGCCAGGGCCATCAGCATGCTTTTACCTCAAATTGAGGTGGTTATATTCAAAGAACGCATGACCAGTATACCCATAGATTCATTCGGAGGTCCGAAAGCCCAGGCGTATGCCAAACATATGGCAGAGACCTATCTGGTAAAAAAAGAACATAAACAATAAGGAGGAGCACAAAATGAATGAAATTGCTGCACAAGTAAAACCTGGAAAGAAACTTCGCAAGATTGAGATTGTCGGGTTGATTCTGGTCGTCCTCTCGTTGTTAGGACTGATTTTTAACCCCCAGTTTATATCGGGTATTTTTGATGCCATGCTGAACAAAGCCTACCCCATTATGGTCAAGGTGTTTCTCACGGGAAAAGTAGGCGTTGCCATCATTATCAGCGTGCTCATCGGCCGTATCCTGGAACGCTTTGGTTTCACTGACGCGTTGATGCGAATTTTTTTGCCCATCACCCGGGTCATCGGAGTCAACTCATCGGTCATCGTACCGTCGGTCTATAATATTCTTGGCGATATAAATGCGGCCGGAAGAATTGCCGGTCCCATCCTGGTCAAAGCAGGGGCCACCAAAGATGAACAAAAAATCGCCATCTGCACCATGGTTCAGTCCCAGCAATCCTTTTCCACCTTCATGTTCTGTATTATCGCCCTTACCGCCATCCAGGCCAATGTGTTTGTGGTGATTGCACTTTCCGTGTTTGCCCCTCTCTTTATTGTTCCGGGCCTGCTCAAACTGACCATTTGGAGGGATACAAAGGCAGTGCCTCTTGAAGAGATGCCCTCCTTTACACCGGATACCGGCGTGCTGCCAACCATATTTGGTGCAGCCAAAGAGGGAGCAGAATTGCTTTTCCTGTTGATTATACCGGCGGTTGGAGTGATTTTTGCCTTGATCGGCGCTTTGGAGTTCATCGGAGTATGGCACCCCATTGAAAGCGGCCTAACCTCTCTTTTGTCAACCCTCTCCATTGATCCCAAAAGTGGTATTGTAAGCATTTTAGCCTCTCCGACCCTGGCCACTGCCCAACTTAAAGATGCTGTAGCGACTCTTCCCCCTCAATTGGTTATCGGGTCTGTTGTGCTTGCAGCGT
This sequence comes from Desulfocicer niacini, assembly GCF_054657595.1. Taxonomy (NCBI): domain Bacteria; kingdom Pseudomonadati; phylum Thermodesulfobacteriota; class Desulfobacteria; order Desulfobacterales; family Desulfobacteraceae; genus Desulfocicer; species Desulfocicer niacini. The sequence continues at coordinate 318 of NZ_BAAHYK010000123.1, read as the reverse complement.
CTGGATTTCCCCTGTCAGTCATCTTTGGTCAGATCCCTGCCATCTGGTCGGATGCCACTGATTTAACCCACATGGAAGCCATGGGTGCGGCAGTGCTGGGTGCGGCCATGAGGTTGATTACCGCCGGTGCCGTTGCCACCTTTCTTACCCCGTTTTTATTATAACCGCGCCGGTCATAAGTTTTCAGATTCGCCGTTTATAAGAAAGAGTAGATAAGCCTAACACGCTTTTATGCTTACTTGTGGGCAGAACGAGATCAAAATGAGATCTGCCCGTGGCAGTTATATGAAAAGGTAGCCTTCAAGTCTACCTCAGCAG
>NZ_BAAHYK010000122.1:0-2498 GCF_054657595.1 Desulfocicer niacini | reverse complement strand
CGGGTGTTTACATAAACAAAAGTCTTACACGAAAGCGAGTATAACCGAGGAACCGGATGCGGGAAAACCGCACGTCCGGGTCTGTGCGGGGGGCGCTGGGTAACTGGCGTTCCTACCGCGAGAGGTTTGAAATGAGAATCGTAATATTTGGGAACAGCGGTAGCGGAAAGACATGGTTGGCAAAAAAAATGTCCTTCATCTACTCCATGTCTATTGTTCATTTTGATGAAATTTTCTGGGAACCCGGAGGATTTGATAAAAAAAGAGAATCAAACGAGATTTTGTCCCTCATTAATGAAAGCAAAAAAATGTCTTCTTGGGTTGCAGAGGGTGTTTTCGGGAAAATTGCAGAACATTTCATTGAAAACACGGACATAATTATTTGGCTCGATATTCCATTGGAAATATGTATTAAAAGGCTCGGTATTCGAGGTTCTGAAAGTAAGAAACACATGAACCGAGAAGAATCGGAGCAAGGGCTAAAGGAATTAATTGAATGGGCATCCCAATATTATGATCGGAAAAACCTGAATTCATATTCAGGGCATAGGAAATTATTCAACGATTTTTCAAAACAAAAATTTCGATTGCGTAGTGAAAGTGATGTTCATGAATTCTTAAAAACCCAATCGGGTAGCCGGGGGTTTTAATCCCCCAGCCCCCACAACACCCTGCGTGCGGGTCCGCACAGGGCGTTTAATCAAGAGTACCGAGCCGTAACCGGGTAAGTTGCTTGAAGAATGGTTTTCCCATCATGCGCCTGTACACTACTCATCCATTCGGATTCATTGTATGTACAGAGCAAATGGATACCTTTTCCTTCGCTCCTGACTTTCAGCCCTTCACCCTGTCCGGGGCATTACTCCCGGCATTTGGCTACTATGGCATCTGCTGACTTCTGCCTTGTCACCAGACAAGTTACCTTGAAAGGCGCAATGAAGTTTCTTTTGCAGGTGCTGCCCGTTGTTTGTATCCCGGTATGGTCCCGCCCGGGAATTATTGCAAAAAAAAAATCAATGCATGCAAAGCAGATCTCCCCGGATAAGAACGTGAACTGTCACTACACAACCGCAGCATTTACCCTGTCTCCTGAATCCTGGGCTTTGTCATGTGTGGCTGACTTACCCGGAGACCAGGCCTTATATGCTGTTTTCACCATGTCTGATCTCTTCCCCCCCCTGTGCCGGCTCGCCCGGCGGGTGATGTACGATCTGCTGTTCGAATGCGCCTCAAAAACGCCACTAAGCAACGGCCCCATTTTTGCATAACTTTCATTTTATCAGTATCTTAATTCATAAAATGGAGGTATGATGAAAATCTCTCAAGCTTCAAATACGGCCATCACCCGGTATTACGGCACGCTGCCACCTTCCACCGCTAATAAATCCTCTTTGGGCAGCCCGAATCAGGACAAAGTAAGTTTTTCCCAGGAGGGGAAAAAATTGCAGGAAAATTTTGCCCTGAGCATTGCAAGTCTTATGGAAAATTTCATGGACGGTGCGGGAAAAGACGGAAAAATTACCCTTGATGAGATGAAAGCCTTTGCCGAGAAAAAACACAAAGTCGCGGATGGGGCTTTCCAGCAGGTGCTTTCCGATCTTGGCATTACCGATTCAGCCAGCATAAAAGTCAATATAGACAAGAAAGGACAAATTAATGTCTCCTCCAACCTCTCCAAGCAGGACAATGACCGGCTCCAAACAGCCCTGAACGACTCCCAGACATTTTCCCAGGCCTTCCGTGCTGCCGCATCTACCAAGGAAACCATTGCAGCCACAGAGCGCCACCTGGAGTTTGCCACAGCCTATGCCCAAGATCCCAAGGCAGCAGTGGCCAGATACGGTATCGGAAGTAAGAGTCCTGCGGGTCAGGCCTTTATCACGTATAGCGAGGGAGCATCTTCCCTGGAGTATGAGACCCTTTTGTCCATGTTCTGATTCGCGAAGATCATTATAAAAGGAGGTCAGGATATGCAGATCCCTTCTCATTTTGGACAGCTATACAGCGCATCATATTTTGGAGAAAACGCCAGGGCACGTATGGATCAGGAAGACAATACCGGCAGAGTACAGCAGATTGAGGTGACTGCTGAGACAACCTCGGTCAAGATCACCTCAGGTCATGATTTAACCCGGATGAGTTCTGCAGATATGCTTGCACTGGCGAGCTCATTTCATGAACAAGGTAATATCCAGGATTTCTTAAGCCTGGCCGTTCTCAGCGCCAGAGCTGCCCTTGAAGACCACCCTGACCCGTATGTCCATCAGACCTGGACGACACCACGCAATGAAGACGGTACCTTTAACCTGCTGGCCGAGCTTCAGGCCGAACCCAAGAACAGAACCGGCTCATTCGAGTTGGATGCCCAGAACAAGGCGGAGCGAGAGCACCTTTTAAATACACTTTTATCCCTGTCCGATAAAACGATAACAATGGAACATACCACCATCAACATAAAAGCCTGATCATCGTGCCTGGAATAATATGAGGTACTCAAG
>NZ_BAAHYK010000121.1:0-2558 GCF_054657595.1 Desulfocicer niacini | reverse complement strand
TTTGCCGGGTGATGAGCTGTCAAGTTTGGGAAGTGGTGCTGGACATCTTGGGATATCCACACAAGTCTCATGAGGACCTGTGCATATTCAACTTTACAATGCATAAAGTTTTATCTTGGATTAACATTTCAAAATCACCGGCTGCCCGTGTGCATTTTGGTTGTTAGACTCTGCGAAATAGTTGATGTAATCTCTTAGAAGCCCCATTTGGTATCAAAATGAGGCCACGACGAGCTGTTTTTGAGAGTTTAGAAATTATTTTTTTTATCAACAGTGGTTTGCGAAAATTTGTTTGGTCCGATCCACACTTCATTGCAAAAAAAGAACATACGGCCATGTTTACAATGGTAATGGGAAAATTATCCGCAAGCCATTCTATCCTTATTTGTTCGGTTTATCCTTTGATAGCGACAAATTAAAAAAATTTGTTTCATTTTCGAACACTGATATTCTCAATCCTACATTTGATATCTGGATGCCAGTAGGAATGATTAAACGGATTTGTGTATTGATCGATAAAAGCTCTAATATAATCCTTGATCGTCCGTCTGTGAACCTTTGTTCTCTCAAGGCTTATTGCCCTTTCCGAATCGTCATCCGCATAGCCTGACATTCTTTTATCATTTTTGAATCTACGAAAGTTGTGTTGCTGCAATATCTCCAAACAGCCTATTATTGCATAACGGGGTATATTCATTTTACGAAGTACATACAAATCTGCTGCTTCCTCACACCCCCAAGAGTTGAAAAAGGTGAGTACAAACGTATCTCCAACAAGAGTTAAGCGGCCAAGCCATCTTAACCAATTCAGCCGTGAAACGTGACCCAGGCGCAAGTGTGAGAGCTCATGACCAATTACAAAACGTAAGAATCCTGGTGTAAGTCTTTCTTGTTCGATTACCCCCGAAGTGATTTTGACAAATCGCTGTCTACGAAACAAACCGAACTCATATGCCCAGGCATTAATATCCTTCGTGTCTATTATGCTTATTCGTGGCGGTTCCATACAAAACAAGCCGTCCATATCATTGATAACTTTACTAGCATAATCATCCCCGTTTGCTTGGTCCAACAAGTCCCGATATTGCTCTTGCCGTTGAGATATTAACTGATAAATTGAAATTCCAACTATAAGAACAGTTAACCCGCATCCTATTAACCACCCAATACGAACGCACGCCATAACAGCATCTGAATTTAATTTGCCTGTTACTAACAATGATAACAACCGCTGAGAAACAAGAATCCACTGTGATGTTGGGAAAACCGAAAGTTTCTCTGGCCCAACAAGAGCGGATATAAAGGCCGTGGCATTTATCGCAATCAACCATAAAAATATTACACTAAAAGTCAACCACCACCAGCCAAGGATAAGACGAAATATAGATAAGAAACCCCTCCCTGATGCAGCCTCTGTGATAGTAGGATTTTTACCAGAGAATAAAGTTAACCTCCTAGAAGCAGGAAAGGTAAAGGTTACTGCCATGCGAATACCCGTTACAAAAGAACGAATGCCCATTGTAATGAAAGTTGCGATAAGAAGCACCATTCCAATAGTTCTATTTCGTAGCCAATTAGCATATATACTGGCTTCAAATAAAGCAGCAGCAGCAGCAGCAGAAGAAGAAGAAGAAGAAGAAGAAGAATCCAAGACACTCAGTGTGGCAGCCAAAACATTTAACTTTTCTAAACCGATTTGTTTCGTAGGGAAACTCCACATCGAAAAAATAACCGATAAACAGATAAAACCAAACAAAAAACTGAAGTTAGGCACCATCTGGTTGAATCGTAAATAAACAGGAATAGCTCTTCTATGAAGTATCGGTATAAATGCTACGAATAGCATACTGGTGACCCCAACAGTCATCATAATCAAAACAATGCCATTGTTGCCAAAGAATGCTTTATGATTCAATGTTAAAATAACAAAAAATATTGTAAGAACATATGCTGTGTAAAAAATAAGGATGCGATTGAAAGAACTGCGTCTCGGACTATACATTTTCGTCAGGACTTCATTTCTAACTCTCGCGGCACTTTGAAGCACTTCAAGTATAACACCTATCTGATAAGCACTTCCTGTAAGCAGAAAATGTGAGGTAAACAATAGCCAAAATGCCAATAGTGCTAAGAATACAGCTATTGTTGGCGTGGAATATAGAGCACTAAAAGAAAAAATCAGAAGTGACGGCCATGCAATGGATGAGAGTAAAATGATAGCAATATACCAAGAATGGAGAATTATATAATTTGATATAATAACAAAATCACCATTTTGCATAAGCGTCAATACGATACTTTTGGGCCGGGCGAAGAGAAGCGTTTCAACGACGGAGGATCGATTTTCCAGATAAATAGCAATTGATCTGGGACTCTTTTCCACCGAAGAGATAGCCAATGCACTCTCATGATCATGATTTAAGATCGCGGCAGAATAACTCTCTATATCACCTTTGCCTTCATACGTTACCCATTTCATGTTATTTAACCCTATGATTGCATAAATAAAGAAGGAATATAGCAGTAAAAAACTTGAAGAGCCCCATGAATAAAGGTTG
>NZ_BAAHYK010000120.1:0-2610 GCF_054657595.1 Desulfocicer niacini | reverse complement strand
AACTAAAAGCGTTTTATCAATAGTCCCGCCCACAGAGAAGGCAAGGCAATTAGATTCTCTAAAATCCTTAGTTATTACTGAATCGTTGGTTTCGGTAAGCGGGGTTATTGATAAAACGTTGTTGAACAGTGCCGCTGGTCAGAACCGGTAACGATTGTTTACTCTATGGGGTTTATATCGATTGCTGCATGTTAGTGCAAGGAAAAATTGTCGTGATTTTTTGTGATTTTTATGGAGAAGGGTCAAAATTGTAGGTCTCATCTGCCAAATACCCTTTTGTTTTCCGGATACAGGAAATAATTGACTGGATAATGCCGGTTTCAAGACGCATCTCACCGGTATGGCCTGAAACCATTGTCGTTGCCGCAGTTTGTCTCAGATCAAAGATCGGGTTCAGGAGGTATTCCAGGCAGCCTCCTTTTGTTGTGGCACAATATAGCCGGTATATACCGGAAGCAGCTCGTAAAGCCTTATCAATCGGCCCTTGCCGCACTTGGGACATGCTTTTATATCAACACCGGTTATTCTGAGCATCATCTCTTCGATGGACTCATCTGGAGGCCTGTCTTCATGTTTGCACTCATAATTGGTCAGCTTCCTGATCAGTTCGATATTCCGAGTTTTATATCTGGGTGCCAGAAATCCAAAGTGCCTTATTTTTTTGAATCCCTTGGGCAGCACATGAAGCAGGAACCTCCTGATGAACTCCACAGCATCAAGGGTCATCTCCTTTGTCGCATTGTTCTGGGATCTGTCTTTCCAGGTAAATATCACTCTACCGTCTTTAAAGGATTTGATCCTGTAATTGGAGATGGCGACTCTGTGAGTGTAGCGTCCGAGATACTCAAGTACCTTTTCAGGGCCTGAGCAGGGAGATTTGGCATAGCCCGACCATTTCTTTTTCCTGATAGTCTTGATCAAACGGTAGAATCCGGATTGAGTCCCGTACTTTGCGGTATCCCCAGGAAACTTGAGATCCCCATCTTTGTACAGTTGTTTGAGACATTTGATATAGATGCCCTTGAACGCCTTTACCAGGGAACTCGTCTTGAAAAGAAAATTCTTTTTGGAAGGGGTCCACTGGGTTTTATCCTGTGACAATACGCCCCCTGGAACAAGGCAGTGTAGATGAAAATGATCCAGGATGGTCTGATTCCACGTATGAAGTACGGCAATAAATCCAGGGTTGCCCTGAAGCCGCCATTGGGGATCGGCAGCAAACTGCTTGATTGTCTGGTTGACTGATGAGAACAGCAAATCCAGCAGCAACTTCATATTACAAAGGACGACAGGGTTCAAATCGTGAGGTAGTGTGAACACAAGGTGATAATAGGTGGCTGGCAGAAGCTCGGATACCCTATTATCCAGCCATTTTTCCTTGGTCATGGTCTGGCATTTGGGACAATGGCGATTCCTGCAGGAATTGTAGGCGTTCTGCTGATAATTACAGTCAGGGCAGACCTCAAGATGCCCTCCCAAGGCTGCTGTCCGGCAGGTTATAATCCGGTTCATGACCTTTATTTGTTCATGGGAGGCACCAAAGGACTCCAAAAACTGCTGTCCTGAATGTCTGAAAATGTCGGCGATGTCATATTGGGGTTTGCTGCCTTTCTCGCAGCATTCGGTATTCATTGAACCATCGCGTCAGCCGGGCTGACGACTTTGGAAATGGCATCATTACTGATGTGAAGATATCTGGCGGTTGTCCTGATGGATTTATGACCAAGCATCTGTTGAAGGACATAAGTCCGGGTTCCCTGTTCCAGAAGGTGTGTGGCAAAGCAGTGCCTCAGGGTGTGGATGCCCCTTCCCCTTTTAACACCCGCTTTCATTTTGGCTTTGTAAAAAACCTGCTGTGCCGCATCAATGGATAAAGGTTTTGCTTTGGTCTGGCCGAAAAAGATCCATTTGTCGGGCCAATAGGCACGCCAATATTCTTCAAGGGTCTTCAACAGGGTATCCGATAAAACCGTATACCGGTCTTTCCTGCCTTTACCCTGTTCGATCCGTATCATCCTGCGGGATCTTTCGATGTGGATCGGCTGGAGTTTTACCACTTCACTGACCCGCAGGCCCGCACTGTAAACGGCAAGAAGCAGGGTGTAATGTTTGAGATTGCTGCAGGCTGAAAGTATCTGATCAACTTCCTCCCGGCTCAAAGCCATGAAAATCTTTTTTTCCCTGGGTCGAGGTGGAATGGATAACTTAGGTTCCCTGCTCAATACATGTTTATAGAATCGCTTGATCCCTGAAAACTGGACGTTGCATGTGCTCCATGCCAGCTTTCGATCCGCGATAATATAATGTAGATAGTCCTGGATTTGTTCATTCGTAAGTTTGTCAGGCGATTGCCTGTGATAAGCGGCAAGGGATTTGACAGCGTTCATGTATGCAGCATTCGTTTTAGGCGAAAGCCGGTGAAGGGTAAGGTGTCTTTCAAATTTTTGTCGAAGTTCTGTCATTTTTACCTCCTGAAAATTATGGGTGGGTACTCAGGAGGATGATGGAACAAAACGGGCTGAATATAAAGGGAATTTATGTTGATACGTTTAAATATTAATGGACGAAACTGTGGCTGGACTTCCTTCCGCGAAGCGGTTTTGTTCAACA
>NZ_BAAHYK010000119.1:0-2666 GCF_054657595.1 Desulfocicer niacini | reverse complement strand
CAGTGTATCCGAAGACTTTGCTGAGCATGATGGAAAGCCAGACGCAGTTGAAGAATCCTGCTGTGACATGTCACCGGCTTTTATCAGCGGCATCGGACAATACCTGCCGAAATCACAAATCACGTTTGACAAACTTCATGTCATGAAGATCATCAACAACGCTGTGGATGAGGTACGTCGCCAGGAACAAAAAAATCATCCGGAACTGAAAAAACCAGCCCACATTAATAACGGAATCCTTGAGGGCATCAACAGTCTGATCCGGGCGGCCAAAGCAAAAGCCAGAGGGTATCGTTCGTCTCGAAACTATATCACCATGATCTACCTCATAGCGGGTAAGCTTGATTATACGCTACTCGCATGAAACAGCGAGGAGCCATTTTTATGATTCTGGCCATCTGCCTTTCGATTGCATTGCGACCATCCAACCGGGATATTCAGAGGCCAACGCACTGATCTTATCCAGTTTTCTCATTTCATCATCCGACAGTTTTTCACGGGTTGATGCGATATTGTCTATTAGCTGCTCATTGTTTTTAGCACCAATGATGATACTGGTTACAGATTTTTTTTGCAGCATCCACGCCAGTGCAATTCTGGCAACTGAGGTGTCGTGTTCTTTAGCAATTTCTGCCAGAACATCGATGATGTCGTATGCCCTTTCCTTGTTCACGGGTGGGAAGTCGAATTCGTCCCTGCGGCTGTTGCCTGCTTTTTGTGTGGTTCGAGAATATTTACCTGAAATAAAACCACCGGCCAGAGGACTCCAGGGCATTAACGCGAGTCCTTCGCTTTCTGCCAGGGGAATCAGTTCACGTTCAATATCCCGACCTGCAATGCTATAATAATTTTGGAGGGCAATAAATTTGGTCCAGCCCATTTTTTCAGCAATGGCATTGGCTTTCATCACTTTCCAGGCCGGATGATTGCTAATTCCCAGATACCGTACTTTACCAGCTCGAACAACATCCTCTAACGCACGCATGGTTTCTTCCAATGGGGTGATTGAATCGACACCATGGATATACAATAGATCTATATGTTCCAGTTGCAATCGCTTCAAACTATCATTCACAGAATCAATAATATGGAGATGAGAGAGTCCAATCTGATTGGCTCCGGAGCCCATCCGGCTGCATACTTTGGTGGCAATCACCAGTTGCTGCCTATCTACTCCCAGGTCCCTGAGCGCTTTTCCCAGTAAAAGTTCAGACAAACCCTCTGAATAGACATTTGCTGTGTCAATAAAATTTATTCCGTTTTCGATGGCCAGTTTCACCAGTTCTGTGGCTTCTTCTTGCGGCATCCGTCCAATTGCTTCCCAAAAGCCCTTACCACCAAAAGTCATGGTTCCAAGACATAGTTCGGAGACTAATGTCCCTGTGTTTCCCAGTTGCTTATAATTCATGGTTACCTCCCATTGATAAAGTTGTTCCCAACTTTTAAATTATTGTGATGTGGCTTGGGCACTTTTTGCCTAATCAGTGACTATTTTCAGCTCATACTAACCTCAACGCAGTAATTTTTCGTAATCACTTGGTTTTATGATATTATTTACCATCCTTACCTTCCGTTATCCCATAGATTTCGGCATATGTTTATAATCATATTCCGTGCCAAAATAAAATCCTGTTCTCTGGGGAAAAGTGATAAATGCATCGAACTCGGAACGATATGAAGAAATCTGCTCTTGGCATTCCTTGCTGATGCATAGATCTGCTCAATCACTTTTAATGGTATTACATCGTCAACCTCTGCAGCAATGACCAAAAGCTGACAGTAGGTATGCCGTGGTCATTCAGGGATTGACGTAGACGTAAAAGCGTGTTGGATTTGTTGGTTCGGTTGCTGCTTCTTTGATCAAATTTTTGTCGGAATTTACCATTTCAGACATCATGCTGGGTATTTCAACCGCAGAAGGAGGCGTATAAATTTTAAAGCGTTCCCCATTTGCAGTTTTTTACAAAAGACTGCAAAGTATTTTTGAGGTCATATGAAGGATGTCTAAAATTCCTTGAAAATTCTGGCCAACGGGTGTCCTTTGGCTTCAATATGCAAATCATTAAAATGTCCATAGGCGGTCTGGGTTGCCTCATACCCGGAATTAACAAGTCTTTCCTGCACCCGATTCAAAAGTAATTTTGCCTGGTCTGGTTCTGCTTTCTCCTCGGCCAGATGGGTAAAAGAGTGGAGCAAAATTTTCTTTACATCCCATTTCCGGGCAAGCCATTTGGCATTTTTTACAAGTTTTGTCTCCGACGAACCACCATTTTCAATATCCCTTGACTCCACATGAACAAAGGCAACCACAACATCTTCCTTTGCTTCCGGCCCAGATTCTGGAACATTATCAAGGGTCTTTATTGTGGGAGTCCAGGCAAATTTATCACAATACCAGAATAGCACTCTCATAATATCACTGTAATCCTAATTGCCGGGTAATTATGGTATTTCGGCCAGCTGATTCATAATACAGACATGCATTTGGGTAATCTCAGCTTGTCCATAGACGGGAACCGCGAAACGGCAAAACAGTGTTTGCCTTGTTAAGTCATTACTCAAACACATTTTTGATGACCACATCATTGAGGCTGAGTTGCCCTGGACGTGACCATGCCTGTTTTGTGCCTTTTCCAATTGCCACAAACATGGCAATTACATGATCC
>NZ_BAAHYK010000118.1:0-2861 GCF_054657595.1 Desulfocicer niacini | reverse complement strand
ATAATACTGATGAATGTCGAAACAAGAAAAATTCCATTCAATTTTTCTCTGCTTTCACTGATTTGCAAAAACTTTACGCTGAGTGTACTTTCTGCATCCTTAGAAAGATTTTTCATCAGGTTCATCAATTGCCTGCTAACCATATCAAACTGTTCGTTGATAGCCTGAATTTTTTGTTCCAATTCAAAATTTTCGATTAATAGAACTTTAAAGTTTTGCACATACCCTTCCATTCGATTATCTATAAGCTGTGCGTGCGAAAGCTTGCTCTCAAGATAATCCACAACCAGTAAAAGTGCCTGGTATTCGGATTTCCTTTTATCAATACGATAACTTGTTAAAAAATGGGTTAAATTAAACAAAGGCTTCAGCACAGAAGTCTGGTTGCTTCCTAAAACATTGGAAGCCAGAGATTTGTAGGCTGTATCCATCCTGGTTCTATTCAATCTTTGATTCATCATATATTGAACAATTTGATTGAAATCCTCTTCATATCTGGTAAGGGTTTCTAAAATCAGACCGGTTTTTTCGCCTATGGATATATCAGGCTCCAAATGTGGAATATTTGATATGCGTTTTCTAAACTGATCCATAACAGCGCCAAAATTTTTTTCAGCTTCAGGGAGCTGTTGAAAAAAAACAGATTTTTCCCAAAAACGGACTTCATAGAACATATCATAAAGCGTTCGGATTTCTCTCTCAAAGGTAACCGCCTGCTGAACCAATATTGTATTTTGGTTTTGAACCCGCAAAAAAAGGGCCAATATACCATATCCCAGGCTAAATAAAAAAATTAGCACCACTGCTATGGTATAAAATTTACTGTTAATCGTATGAAACAAAATACGAGCGTCCTATTTAGTAACGACTGAAAGATCAACAAAGAGAGTGGGATTTATCTCTTGGCCACGAAAATATTGAACTGCTGTTTCAATTGATGACCTTCCCATGGTTTCAGGTTCCTGAGCAATTGTAGCTGTGAGCCGGCCTTGCCGAACAGCCTCTTTCGCCTCCCGTATGGCATCAAACCCGATAAGGATTCGCTGTCGCTGATCTTCTGATTTTTCAAGCGCATCAATCGCGCCCAGAATCATTTCATCATTGTGAGCAAAAACAGCGTCAAAATTATTATCGTTTAGAATAATTCGCTGCGTCACCACCTGTGCTTCTTTTCGATCAAAATTAGCGACTTCACGGGCGGCCACCTTTATTCTTGGGTATTTTCGAAGTTCTTCATTGAATCCTATCCCTCTTTCATAACAGGCAGAAGTTCCTGGAGTGCCTTCAATCTCCACCACCCTCAGATCTCCTTGAAAACGCTGTGCTAATATCCTGGCAGCCATCCTGCCCCCCTCTATGTTATCAGATTCAATGTGGCAAAGAATTTTTCCTCCTGCCGCTTTTCTATCAACTGTGATAACGGGAATATCCTTTTTGTTAGCCATTTCTATGCCCGGCATTACCGATTCCGTATTGGTAGGATTAACGATCAATAGGTCAATTTTTTTTGTTAATAAATCCGCAATATCGATCAGTTGTTGCGGGTCACTATTTTGAGCATCCTTAACAAGCAGTTGAACTCCAAAAAGATCTGCGGCTTCCTGTGCTCCATTCAGGAGAGTTAAAAAAAATGAATTTTTAAAATTGGTGATGGACAAGGCTACAACTTTATTAAACGACTCATGTGTTACCAAATCAAGAGGGGTTGGCTTATATAAAGGGAGTTTTTGACCATTTAAGGCTTTCCATGCCAGTTCTACACCATACTCCCCCATAAGTTCAGGGTGTTGCTCTATTGTGGCATGAATACGGCCATTGCGCATTTCATCCCGTGCCGATCCAATATTATCATATCCAGCTAAAAGCACTTTTCCAGTAAGGTCCATGATATCTATAGCCTGTAAAGCACCAAGTGTCATTTGATCGTTGGCACAGAAAATAGCGTCAATGGTTTTGTACTTCCGGAGCAATTGGATTGTAACAGATAAAGCTTCATCGGTATGCCAGTTTGCGGTTTCAGAGCTTACAATTTGAATGGTACTGTCCTGGGTAACAGTTTCTATAAACCCTTTTTTGCGTAATTCTGCATTTTCAACACCCCGAATCCCTTCAATCAAAATGATCTGCCCTTGCCCAGCCAATTTATTTTTGAGATACGTTCCAACCATTCCAGCACCTAGGCGATTGTCAGATCCTACAAATGGGATGGAAACACCTAACTGCGCCATTGTCTCCTGATGGAGCGGGTTATCAATATTGATAACAATGATGTTTTTTTCAATGGCTTTTTTACAAATTGGAACCAATCTTTTTGAGTCGGAAGGAGCTATCACAATGGCCCCGTAACCCCTTGAGATAAGATTTTCACAGATACCGATTTGTCGTTCGACATCTGTTTCACGCTCGACACCAAAGACTTCTAAAAAAATATTTTCTTCTTTGGCATATTGTTTTGCGCCTTCTTCCATTTTTGAAAAAAAAGGATTAGAAAGAGCTTTCATTACAAGAGCGATTGTTTTTTCGTTCCCTGCGTCTGCATTGGGTATAAAAAAAAGAAGAGGAAGCAGAAACAGAAAAAAACATGCAGCTGCCACAAAAGAATGGTTTGTTATCTTTATGTAATTTTCACTTTTCATAATCACATCCTAACCCGGACAGACCGGAATTAATTAAAAAATGACAATTTGTTAAAGTTGCTCTGCTTCCTCCTTTTTAAATATGAACAATACAAATAAAATACTCTGGAAAGCACAGATTATAATTCATAGGCATACAATACAAGTAAAATATGAGATTGATTCTTTAACTATTAAGGAAAAGAACCAAGCGAATTAAGTTCCCTATTTTTAATCCAGGGTAAC
>NZ_BAAHYK010000117.1:0-2874 GCF_054657595.1 Desulfocicer niacini | reverse complement strand
CCCGATGAGGGAAAAGGGAATGGCCATCAAGGCTCTTGAACAAAACCCTACCCTGACAACAGCAGAGGCGACCCTGCGCCAGGCAAACGAACTTTATACCGCAAGGGCGGGTTCGACCCTTTACCCCCAGGCTGAGGCGAGCCTTGGCGGCCAGCGCCAACGTTTCAGTCCCCAAACATTGGGACAAACCGGGGATGCCCGGGAATTTGATCTTTACAACGCTGGCGTGGGCGTTCGGTACACCTTTGATCCTGCCGGAGGTAACCGTAGTGCATTGGAAGCCCTGGCAGCTAAAAGTGACTATCTAGGGTTTGAACTGGAAGGCGCACGCCTGGCCCTTGAAGCCACCATCGTAACAACTGCCATTACCCAGGCAAGCCTGTCCATGCAGATTGAAACCATGGAAAGCATCTTGAACTCCCAGAGAGAACAACTGGAATTAACCCAAGTGAGCGTTCGTCTTGGTCAGAAATCCCCTGACGTCTTGGCGGCCTTGGAAACTCAGCTGGAGCAGAACCGGGCAGGTTTACCCCTGGTGCGCAATCGACTCGAACAAAACTATCATCTTCTGGCAGTCCTGACAGGCCAGGCACCGGGGGCGGGCAGATCGCCTTCCTTTAGCTTGCAGGACTTTACTGTGCCTTCCGAACTGCCGTTGATTGTACCATCGGAGCTTGTGCGTGCAAGACCCGATATTGCAGGGGCCGAGGCGTTGCTGAAAGCCGCCAACGCAGAATACAAAGTTGCGGTGTCAGCCCTTTATCCCCAACTCAACTTGAGTGCCGATTTAGAATCCAAAGGCCCTGACCTTTGCTTCGTTGTTTGATGGCGGATCTACCGCCTGGAGCCTGGTGGGGCAACTGACACAGCCCCTGTTCAACCCCGGACTCCCCGCCGAAAAGAGAGCGGCTCTGGCAGCCTTTGATGCAGCTGCTGCAAACTACAGATGGGTGGTTCTGGAGTCATTTCGCAACATGGCCGATGTATTGAAGTCATTGGAGAATGACGCGGAAAGACTTGTGGCCCTCCGTGCAGCAGATAAGGCATCCAGGCTCTCCCTTGAGCTGACCCGGAACCGGTATGGACTCGGTGCAACCGATTATGCGGAGCTACTCATTGCCCGTCAGCAATGCCAGCTGACCCAGCTTGACTTGATAGAAGCCCGGGCAAAACGTCTGATCAACAGCGTCGCATTCTACCAGGCCATTGGAGGAGGCATTTAGCTTCGAGAATGAGAGAAAGGTAACACCCGTTCCCGGCCTTGGGTACCCACCTAACGAGATAATCAGTCCTACCACACAGGTCCAAATTTTTGGAAATCGGAAATTTATCATAGGGTCTGGGCAACAAAAAAAACAAGCGCTTACACTCACACTGATGTGATTTTTGCAAACACCTCTGGTGTGGGTTTGGGAAGCCCTGCGATTTTCCATGCAACCAGCGGATCAGGAAATTCATCGTATTGACAGTCGCTTGACAGTCCCACCCGTTTACAGACCGCCCGAACAATGGGAAATGCTTCAAATTTATGATAATACCAGCGCAGGAATTTCAGGATTTCCATTTTTTCCCTATTCAACGGGCATTCTTTTGATACACCTTCCTTGTCTGACAAAATGCAGGCCATTTCTTCCGTCCAGGAATCAAAATCAGTAAGATATCCTTCCGAGTCCAATGAAATCTTTTTGTTGTCTCTTTCTATTGTGTCCATAATGATTTAAACCTCCTTAATACAAACCTCAGTAATTGTGACACTTGTTGAAACGAATCCTAAACCAGTTTGCAGGTATCACTTACAAATTAGACAGCGGTGTATTCGTGGCTTCATGCACTTAGAAATAGAGATTGCCTGTATCTGAATCAGCTATAGTTTTAATCGGCAGTACCACTGCCCTTACAGACCGGGCACTCCTGATCAGGTTCACACTGGCAGTCGTCCAGATTGTCATCACCGTCACTGCTACGCCACTCCATATTGCATTCGCAATGGCCTTTAATTGTTTTTTTACCATTACACATAGGACATATCTTTTCAGGTTCCATGGTTCTTCTCTCCTTTATAAAATATCACATGGCCTTAATATTATCTCTGAGCTGAGATATCTGCAGTCCAAGACCGATACACTGCTTGCCTTCCATGCAAAGTTTTGCATCTTCCGGTTCAAGATATGTTTTCAACTCGTGCTTGTTTTTTTTAAGGTGGACAAGCCAAGCATTGTTCTCTTTGTGATACGACACATTGATTTCTATCCCGCAATTCCCAATATCAGGATATACGGATCTGATCATTTCACATATTTGATCTTTATTATACATGATTTTTCCTCCTTTCAGGTTATACTTGTTTATCCCAAAAAAAAGGTTGTTCTGTTCGTGATTTAACCCAGTCGACACTTGGGGATGACCCTCCCTGAATATTCGACCCGGTTCAGTTCCTGCTGGTGTTTTGTGCAGGCTTCCTGTACGATATTTGTGCATTCGCCTTCACATTTGCCATTAATATCTCTTGATGGTAAGTGTTTGATTTTTACTTCATATCAGCCGTCCATGCGGCCCCCGCTGCCAATGTATAAGAGGTAATCATCCCATTAAAGTTTGTCAAAGCGATAGTGCAGGGCACATGTATTGATGCTAAATATTGAATTTTATTTCTTAATAACTCAACTTTCGGTGGTCCAAAAAAGAACTCATTTTGAATTTAAGAGTTTGATATATAAGTAAATATTGACGAATTTCTCTTTGTTTGGTATGTTTTGTTTACCGCTAAACTAACAAAAAACAAAGGAAATTCGTCAAAATGAATACTACCCTGATCAGCGAACAAAATCAAACCTCAAATTTCGATAAAATGGGTATTATTAATGAGTATTTGTT
>NZ_BAAHYK010000116.1:0-3189 GCF_054657595.1 Desulfocicer niacini | reverse complement strand
CCAGCAGAAGTCATGGTAGCCAAATGCCGGGAGTAATGCCCCGGACAGGGTGAAGGACTGAATATTAAAATGAAAAGGAGGTGTTCATGAGCTTTGTTTATACAGCATTCCCGCTTTCCGTGGTTGTACTTGACGTTTGAGAACCCAAGTTTGCGAATAATGGGCAAAACGACTCTCAGGGTGATCACTTAAAAGCATTCTTTGAGTAAAATATGAAATATAAAATGTTTCAACAGAATATGTGTTTAATTTTGACTTTCTGAGCTTCAACCCTCATCTGCATGCCATTGTTTCCGACGGCTGTTTTTCAAAAGATGGTGATTTTCACATGGCTCCGGGGTTCATACTGGAAGACCTGGAAGAGATTTTCCAGTACGAAGTGCTTAAGATGCTCAAAAAAGAGGACAAAATAACGGATGCTGTTATCGAAAATATGCTTTCATGGAGCCATTCCGGTTTCCACGTTTATATCGGGGACAAAATTTCTTCCAATGACCAAGCGAGCCTCGGTAATCTTGCCCGGTACATTACCCGCGCCTGTTTTCCCCAGGAACGTATGGTTTATATCCCGGCACAAAATTCCGATGACGGTATTTCGAAGGTCGTCTACACCTCGAAAGACAGGAAGTCCCGGAAAGTCTTTAATACACTGGACTGGCTGGCCAGGTTGGTGACGCACATTCCCGGCCGGTATGAGCAGACGGTCAGGTACTACGGTCATTATTCGAACAAAACCCGGGGGAAGCGGATCAGGTTCTATTCCTGATTTGGTTTATGACTTTTCCGATTCCCAAATCCCTGCTGGCGGCTGGCAATAATTTTTACGCTTTGGGAGATTTCCGGTGGGGTATGCTCAAAACCTGCCCAAAAGATACTATTCAGCTCTTTTTCAACGGCTCAAGGTCCGATTTTATACAGGGATTGTTTCTGTCCCCAACCGCCGTTCAGGCGTCGATTCCCCAGCCGGGCCTGGCCTGTATTTCAAGCCTGTCCGAAGGCAACCAGCTCAAGGGCATGCTCATGGGTGTACTCGGCTTGTTTATTGCTACTGTGGGGTCTGACCCCATGAGTGGGGAGATCCGTTTTACTTTCGGTTCTGATAACCTTGTGGCCGGCATTGCGCTCATGCCAGTGGTGGTGGGGGTTTTCCCCCTGGCCGAAGTCTTTTACAGAATATATGAATTCAAAACCAATAAAGAGGAGCAGGCCATTGAATGCACCAGGATACGGTTCCCCGGGCTCAAAGAATGGAAAGGCAGGATCTGGGGACTGATTCGTTCCTCCCTCATCGGTGTGGGTCTTGGCACCCTTCCCGGCACTGGGGCCACGGCATCCACCTTTATCGCCTATACGGTTGGCCGCAGGTCCTCAAAAAACGGGGACAAATTCGGCACAGGAGAGCCTGACGGGCTTATTGCTGCCGAATCAAGTAACAATGCTGTTACCGGCGGAGCACTCATTCCCACCCTGGCCCTGGGCATCCCAGGAGAACCTGTGGCCGCCCTGATGCTGGCTACCCTGACCCTCCACGACATCACCCCCGGAGTCCGGCTCATGGCGGACCATCCAGAGGTGGTTTACTCGGCATTTATTAACCTTATTTTAGCCAATATTCTGCTGATACCCGCAGCCATTTTCACAGTCAAGTTCTTCGGGTATTTGATCAAGTTATCGACCCCCGTCCTTTTGGGCCTGATTGTTGTCTGCTCGGTTGTCGGGGTCTATCTACCACGGGGTAATATGTTCGATGTCCCTGTTGCCCTGGTCATCGGGATCAGCGCCTTTGGTTTTAGGATCTCCGGCTTTCCCATTACCCCACTGATCATTGGATATGTGCTCGGCCCCGAGCTTGAATACCGGCTGGGTCAGGCCGCCGTTTACAAGGGGGATATGTCAGTCTTTGAATATATCGGCACTTCGCCCATTGCCATGGTGCTCTTTTCAGTGGCCCTGATATTTCTGGCAATACCCATTGTAAGAACCCTGTCCAATACGGTGAAAGAAATACAAGCGAAATCGCTTGATTAAACAACAAATAGTAGGAGGTGTTATGAAAAAACAGGTATTATCTTCCGTATTTATCACTTTGGTTGCTCTGGCGACCATGGTCGGCCAGGCCTTTGCTCAATTTCCTGAAAAGCCCATCAAAATCATTGTGCCCTTTAATGCGGGCGGAGAAACAGACATCAGCGCCAGACTGTTGGCCGGAGAAATGGAAAAAATCTTGGGCCAGAATGTCGTGGTTCAGAACATTGCCGGTGCCTCGGGCATGATCGGGTGCAAGGAGATGCTGGCTGCCAAGCCAGACGGCTATACCCTGGGCGTCATTCCCAGCGGTCCACTTGCCATGCATCCCCATATGAGGAAGATCCCCTACACCATTAATTCCTTTACCTATGTGGGACGGATCATTAATTCCCCGTACCTGGTCTACGTGGCCAAGGATGCGCCCTGGAACACTTTTAATGAAATGATCGACGCCATGAAGGCTGCTCCGAAAAAATATTTTTGGGCCTCATCCGGTGTGGGTAGTGTTCCCTTTTTTGCATACAAGGAGCTAACCTCAGCATACGGAGTTCAGGTAAAACATGTCCCCTTTAATGACGACACAGGCGCCTTTCAATCCATTGCCGGTAACCGGGCCCAAATTTATACCACCACGGCTGGCGCTTTAACCAAGTTCGATGTCAAGGCTCTGGCCCTTCTGGATAAAGATCGCTCCCCGCTCCTGCCTGACCTGCCATCCATTTCCGAATCGGGCAAAGATGTTTTTTACAGCCAGTGGATGGTCTTGGTTGCCCCGCCCAAAATACCTTCCGAGATTCTTGGCAAGATCAGTACGGCCATGAAAACGGCTGTTAAATCTCCAAGCTTTGTTGAGAGCCTCAAACGTCTCAGCCTTGCCCCGGGATATCTTGGACCGGATGAAACAAAGGCCTTTGTTAAAAGTGAGTCTGATAAAAATGGGAAAAACATCAAAAACCTAATGACAAAATAAAGTAATTCATCGAACAAAGGCGGGCTTCCCTAAAAAAAGGAAGCCCGTTTTTTTTGGACACAAGCCTATCAGGAATATCTGACAGGCTCCGACTGGCTTCAGAATTGTCCTATGCGGGCCAAAAGATTTCTTGTGACGATTTCTTCCACTGTTCTTGATCGAAATTTTTACACCAGTCGGTTATAATGGTA
>NZ_BAAHYK010000115.1:0-3506 GCF_054657595.1 Desulfocicer niacini | reverse complement strand
TTCAGTGAGCGCCGCGTATACGGACCTTACTTATAATGGATAGAGGACTTTACCTTGTGTTGCAGGCTCGTCCCACAATGCGCGCCTGACGCGATTCCTGTACGTCGCCCCGTACTTTTGTGCTGCTCCGCCTCGGCGGAACCACTGCCTTCCGGAGCACCGTCACCGGTACCCCGTTGTGACAACACTATACCGTGGCTTCGCGTCTTCGACCCGCCTCCATCAGGCTGGGTTTGGGACTTGCCTTGACCTTCATGATTCTAAGGTGTAGGTTCACCCTTAAGACGTGTGCCGTGCCCGGCACACAACAAAACGCTGCACCAGAACGTGAGCGGCTGATCCGGGCATTCTACGGCGGCTGGTGAGCAGAAATTCGAACTGCAGAGGTTAAAAGTTGAAACAAAACATTTATGATAATGAAGAATTTTTTGAAGGCTATTCTGCGCTAAGAAAGAAGAATAAAGGATATAATGAATATCTTGAAGAACCTGCAATTGATAGCCTCTTACCAAATCTAAATAACCTCGATATATTAGACATTGGCTGTGGTTTTGGCTTCTTTTCAACAAAAGTCATCAAAAATGGAGGAAAATCATATCTTGGCGTTGACATATCCCAAAAGATGCTATCGAAAGCCAAACAGCTTGAAAATGAAAAGGTAAAATTTATAAATTCTTCAATAGAAGATTTTGATTATCACGAACAAAAATACGATGTTGTTGTATCTTCAGTTTGTCTTCATTACGTTGAAAACATAGATGATATTTTTAGAAAAATATTTCAGTCGCTTAAACCCTATGGCAATTTTATATTCTCGGTCGAGCACCCTATATGCACCTCATTATTAAAAGGTTGGCATACAAGCGAGTCAAAAATTCATTGGCCAATTGATAATTACTTCGATGAAACAAAAAGATACCAAAATTGGTTCACAGACAACGTTGTAAAATATCACAGAACAATTGAGACTTATGTTGGTTCCATAATACGCGCTGGTTTTACCCTATCAAACCTTTTAGAACCTTCTCCTTCAAAAAATGATATGAAATTAAGAGAAGACTTAATTGACCATTATCGACGGCCTGCATTACTTGTAATTAAGGCACAAAAAAACTGCTAACAATGCTAATTCAGCGGAATCAAAAAGCCGCGCCGCTGATTAGCGGCGTTAACTGTAAAAAGAACTCCCCCATGCAATTTTCAATAATGAAACCTGGACAAGAAGAAGCTGTAATCGATATTGTTAAAGAAGCTTTTGATGAAAAAGTTGCTCCTGATTATACTAAAGAAGGGATTGAAGAATTTTACAAATTTGCAAACAAAAAGACTTTGGCTGAAAGATCAAAAACCAATACGTTTACCTTAATCGCCTATCAGGGACAAAAAGCTGTTGGCATCATAGAAATCAAAGAATATTGTCATGTCTCTATGTTTTTTGTAAAACCTGAGTATCAAAAAAAAGGGTTTGGCAAAGCCCTGTTTAATGAAGCACTTTCTCTGATCTCTGCCCAAAAGAATGGGACAAGTAAGCTGACAGTTAATTCATCTTTAAACGCAGTTACTTCATATGAAAGACTTGGCTTTAAAATAAAGGCTAAAGAGCAGTGTTATAACGGTATTCGTTTTGTACCTATGGAACTTACATTATAAAAATCGGATTTTATGACTTGTCAGCTTTATGGGCTTGGTCAGGCATTTACCTTTTTTACAGCACTTTGGCTCCCATCCATTTGGCAATTACCCAATATTGCTCATTTTGTTGGCATAAGTTTATTTATAGTTGGTTTTTGTTATCGATTATGGGCAATTCGTACA
Organism: Desulfocicer niacini; assembly: GCF_054657595.1. NCBI lineage: Bacteria > Pseudomonadati > Thermodesulfobacteriota > Desulfobacteria > Desulfobacterales > Desulfobacteraceae > Desulfocicer > Desulfocicer niacini. Next base: position 1,691 of record NZ_BAAHYK010000115.1, on the reverse strand, counting down.
TTAGGACAATTTTATTCACATAGAGTTCGGACTCTCTCTCAACACCAAATGGTGGCCTCTGGCCCCTACCATTTTACTAGACATCCGGCCTACGCCGGAATGATCGTCGCTAATTTACCCTGCTCATGCGCCAGTGTTTCTTGAGGGAATTCCCACAAGTAATTCATTTACCCATACCTATCGGTCCGGGCACCGTTCAGGCCTTCACCGAGGTGAGCCCTCCGTGTGTTTTTTAAACACGGCTCATTTCCTCCGGCTACTATGCCCTCTGCTGACTTCTTCCATGCGGTCAAAGCAGGTTGCCCTGCCTTCAGCCAATTTCTGCTGCAAGCAGCATCCCGGGGCACATGGAAGGCCTCCCGGGGTAAGTCACACGTCTTTCAGCACCTGAGCGCCGCGTATACGGACGTTGCTTATAATGGATAGAGGACTTTACCTTGTGTTGCAGGCTCGTCCCACAATGCACGCCTGACGCGATTCCTGTACGTCGCCCCGTACTTTTGTGCTGCTCCGCCTCGGCGGAACCACTGCCTTCCGAAGCTCCGTCACCGCTACCCCGTTGTGATAACACTACGCCGTGGCTTCGCGTATTCGACCTGCCTCCATCAGGCTGGGCTTGGGACTTGCCTTGACCTTCATGATTCTAAGGTGTAAGCCCACCCTTAAGACGTGTGCCGTTCCCGGCACACAACAAATCACTGCACTGGATTTTTACTCCGCTGTGCTCCGTAAAAAGCAGTGAGTTCAAGCATGAAAAGAACGCTGACGCTAGTGGGGTGAAAAATAGCATAAAATAAAATATGCTACCCGTGAAGCAATTTTCAGCTTTGCCGGGTAACATGCGTTAGCATATTCACATTGGCGGATAAAAATATGTCAAACATATATTTTAACAAAAAAAACATATAAGATAAAATCAAATGGATAATTGGTTTACAATAGATCAAATTGACAGAGAAACTTTTATCATAAGCGAATACCGCCACTGGGAAGAAACACATTGTTATCTTTTAAATGGCTCTGAACGCAGTTTGCTGATTGATACCGGGCTTGGAATCTGTGACATCTATGATGAGGTCATCAGGCTAACTGACAAGCCGGTCACTGCCGTAGCTACTCACATTCACTGGGACCATATGGGCGGACATAGATTTTTCCCGGACTTTTACGCGCATGGGGCTGAACTGAACTGGCTTAACGGAGAATTCCCTCTGACAATGGATCAGATTAAAGGCATGGTCGTTGACCGTTGCGACTTGCCGGAAGGTTATGACGTAAGCAAATATACGTTCTTTCAGGGCAATCCGACAAGAGTGCTGAAGGATAATGATACAATTGACATAGGGGACCGCCTTGTTCAGATAGTCCATACGCCCGGCCATTCACCAGGGCATATGTGTTTTTGGGAAAGGGAGCGCGGGTATCTTTTTACCGGCGACTTGGTTTATAAACACACACTGTTTGCCTTCTTTCCGTCCACTGACCCAGAGGCGTACCTCAATTCCTTGAAACGGGTATCGGCGTTACCGGTCAAGCATGTGTTTCCTGCACATCACACTCTGGATATTCAGCCTGAGATTCTAGGCAGAATGCGTGATGCCTTTTGGCAATTGAAGGCTGAGGACAAATTGCACCATGGCACTGGCACGTTTGACTATGGCGACTGGGCAGTATGGCTATAAAAGTAAATA
>NZ_BAAHYK010000114.1:0-3589 GCF_054657595.1 Desulfocicer niacini | reverse complement strand
CGGCGATATTCATCAATTAATCAGCTTCTTCAGGATAAAACTTTTTTAAACACTCTTCACAGATACCGTGGCTAAATTGAGCTTCAGAATGTTCTGTTATGTATTGCTCAAGTTTGTTCCAAGCCCCCTTATCATCTCTTATTCCCTTGCAATACATACAGATAGGAATGATGCCCTTTAAACTTTTAATTTCTTCAAGAGCTATCTGAAGCTCTTTTATGAGTTCTTCTTTTTCTTTTTCTGCTTTTTTTCGCTCGGTAATGTCTTGGAGAATAGCTACTATGCCGGGATATTTAAAACTGATATCCTGCATGAGTCGGAAGTGTGCCAGTACATGCCTTTTATCTCCGTCCGGAGATTCAACCATATATTCACATTCTTCCTCTTCACCTGTCTCACGAAAACGACACAACTCATCCTCCAGCCATGGAAAGAGTATTCTCTCCTCCGGCTGAGAATAATAATGGCCACCCGATTTAGCCTCAGGATCGATCATTTGTGCTCCGGCATAGTTCATATGAATAATACATTTTTTATCATCCAGTAGAAAAACTGCCGTCGGTATACTTTCGTAGATGGTCAAAAATTTATTCTTCTCATTGGCAAGTTGACGGTTGGCTTCCTGCAACTCGGTAAGAGCATGGTTCATAGTTTCATTGCGAGCCCATTCAGCGCAAAAGGCTATTTCAATCCGGTCGAAAACCCGCTCAACAAAGTGACCATACCGTTCCCCGTCATGATTCTTTTCGTTTATCTGCTCTTCTGTGTGTATTTGCTGTGTTTGGTATGTCGTTCGAATCAAATCAAGATATGATTGCTTGTAATATTTCATCAACCCCAAGAACATCTCAAACGAGATGCCGCGAGATCGATGTCTCTGTGCCTGAATTACTCCGAAAGTGGCAATGGGATCGGTAGTGAAAGTATCCTCAGGGCCAAACTCCCACGGATCTTCCGATATGGCGAGTGCCGATATGATGGAGTCGGTCAGTCCAACAATTGATATCCTCCATGCTTCTTCCAGAGTGGAGGTATAGCGACTGTAATCTCTTTCTACGGCATAATCACGAATTCGGCCCATTAGCCACATTTCATTCTTTTTCAGAAGTTCTTCCAGAGGGTGCATTTCTCAGTCTCCTCCTTCCTACCTTTGCGACTCAATCACGAAAATTCCTCTTATTTTGACTTGCAAACGCTTGAGATCACTGGTGCCGCCAAGGAACTTGCCCCCGCAGGGCCGCATACGTTCTCGGCATCCAGTGAATTGATTTGTTGTGTGCCGGGCACGGCACACGTCTTAAGGGTGAGCCTACACCTTAGAATCATGAAGGTCAAGGCAAGTCCCAAACCCAGCCTAATGGAGGCGGGTCGAAGACGCGAAGCCACGGTAAATGATATGTTCACATCAGCCGAACCGCCTTGGTACGCGATCCGTATGCCGGGTGGTGTGGGAGGGCTCCTCAGTGACGGGGAGTCCTATCCCAATATAACTCATTATTTTGAAATTTTCCATTTTTAAGAAAATGTACAACTTGATCAATAACAACTTTATTCTTCATCATAAACGGATGCGTAGTTGGCAATACTATAAAATCCTTCATGCCCTTAACTTTCGTTGACTCTACTGACACCTTACCATCATCTGGGTTTGACAAGAACATTGATAGAATAAAATTAATGCTTTGTGTTCCAGCGATTATTCCAAGTTCAAAATTTACAGCACCAAGAGATCTTGGCACACTTGAAGAGTCTGTACCAAGCTGCATACCAGCTGGTCCGTTCAACATCTCAAACCCTGGCATGTTTTTTAGATTATCGACGACTTCGCTTCCCTGATTAGGTGGGCCAAGCATTACAACTCGACCAACATCAGTATTCCCATTTTTTGAGAAATACATGCGAACAAGAATCCCCCCGAGAGAGTGTGTTACAAAATGAATTGATGAACATTTTTGCTTCTCACATTCACTCAAACCTTGGGCTACTGCTAATTCAGACAATTCTTGTATTGAGTACTTCCTTGAAGGATAATCTACGTTAACAACAATGTAGCCTTCTCTTTCCAATCGCCGTTCCAGTTTGTTCATTGAATCCGCTGATCTTAAAAGGCCATGCAACAAAATTACACATTCTTTTGAGTGCACTGCATCCACAGAAAACAAAACAAGAAGACTAAAAAAAGATATTCGGACTAAAATATTCATAAGTTGCAGCGTTCAAATTTTAAGAACCAAGCCCGTTTATTAAGCACAATCACATCAAATGGTAATCCATAATTCCAAACAATGATGACAACCCGATAAAAACATTCATTTCTATAACTGTCATGAATACTCCAATTAAAATAGACACTATCAAAGAAATCACTTTAGTTCCCTTGCTTTTAACAAGGTCTGCTACGGAACAATAAAATAGATAGGGCAAAGCAAATACGTTTATTATTCCTGTTATTGGTATGATTGGGCCAACAGAGCCGATAGGTAAAATTTTAAAGATTACACATATCAATAATGGCAACCCAAAGCATAAAAATAAAATCAACAAAACATTTGATTTTTTCATTAAGTTATCGATGAATTAAGCGGGCGCGCGGTTTTTGCACTCCGCTTAAATGACAGGTTCGATGCCTATCCTTTTTCTCACTAGGTAAGATCTGGCAGGCATGCTTTTGGTCCTTTCTCGACCCATGAAAACCGTGAACGATAAACCCCTCACGGACTCAAAGCCATACCTCGCCGTTAATTTGGCGATCTGTTCTTTGCTATGGAGATACATTGTTATACTTCTATCCGATTTTGTGTGCTCTGCCCCAACTTCAACCGCATGAGCCTCAGTCTCAGAACGATCCCCAACCACGAATACAAATAATCCACCCCTGCGAATAATGCGATTGGTTTCTTCAAAAATAAGAGATAGATCACTAAAAAAATTAAGAACGCCAGTACAGACGGCATGATCTATGCTTTCTGAATCGAAGGGGTATGGAGCCTTGTTCAAGTCATGCAGATGCAGATACGAGAAACCTTTGCTGCGACATGCGTCAAGCATCTGCGGTGAGATATCCATACCATGGATTTTCAGACCTGCTTTAAGAAATAATAAAGATCCCAAACCAGTACCGATTCCAATATCCAGCATAGACTGACCAGGTTCAACATGAGCGTAAGTCAGGCCGAAGGCAACTTCGGGACCGTACCAACCAGTTGCCTCTGCTTCTTCGTCATAGGCTGTTATCATTTCATCTATCTGATCCATGATTCTTCATTGCCTTTTCTGAACATCGAACACGTGGCTAAGCCGTCATGCCCGCCGCTTTTTGGCGGGTATGGTCGGTCTTCAGCCTTTTGTTGTGTGCCGGGCACGGCACACGTCTTAAGGGTGAGCCTATACCTTAAAATCATGAAGGTCAAGGCAAGTCCCAAACCCAGCCTGATGGAGGCGAAGGGTATAGTGTTATCACAACGGGGTACCGGTGACGGTGCTCCGGAAGGCAGTGGTTCCGCCGAGGCGGAGCAGCACAAAAGTACGGGGCGACGTACAGGAATCGCGTCAAGCGTGCATTGTGGGACGAGCCTGCAACACAAGGTAA
>NZ_BAAHYK010000113.1:0-3600 GCF_054657595.1 Desulfocicer niacini | reverse complement strand
TATGAGTCTTCTGATAGCTACTTCAAAATATTATGATGTCCTCCATGTTTTACATTTTCTTATCCCGTTGGGAGTGCTCAATCTTGCTTTGATTGCTATCGGTGCTTACCTGATTATCCAATCAATAACTCGAATGAGACATTACGATCGTATTATTAATAAAATCAAACGAAAGCATAGTATAATTGGGACGTTTATTGAGTGAATTTATGAAAGAATCCTAACGAATAAGGATAGATTGTATGAGGAACGAACCACAATCTTATCCATTGGTTGGACAAGCCCTGCCATATGATAAAAAAATATATAAAAATTTTTTTACCTGCAAATAGCATAAAATCCGCTCTCCTTCAGGAGAATACCCTTTGATTCCCAAAATTTGTGCAGAAAATGGGACACACCCAAAAATTTTGTCTCCTGTTTTTAAATGAACTGCAGCTTTTACCTTAAAAAAAATCAACCGGGTGTCCCTGATTACCCTATCTACTGAATCCAGGGCTTTGTCATGTTGTGCTGACTTACCCACAGACTATGCCTTATATGCTTATTTCTGTTCGTCGGCTTATAATTTTGCGCTCCAACTTCCTTCAGACGGTCCCGGTCAGCACCGCGATTATGTGGCTTGAGGCAATCATCAAAATAGGATATATAAGGCTATTGAAAAACATCAAGTAAAGGTTTAAGCAGGAAATAAGCACTTTGTTGGAGTCAATACTTTGGCAAACATGTATATTTTTTTAAGTAACTTTTAAAAGTTACTGATAAATTTTGACTCCATGAAATAATCAAGATTCATCTATGATTAAATATACACATAGCCGATGAAGTGCATCCCGAAAAAAACCAAATTTTATGTTAAAGATGGAATTCTATAATTTTTTAACTGGGAACTTAAGTTTGATTGAACTTGATCCTCGAACCGTAATTTTTATTAATTTTATTTATTCTGCTTTTATTGCATTTTTTCTCATTGCTGCATGGCGGTTAAGTAAGGTTGAGTTTCCAGGGTTGGGTAATTGGGTAATAGGATTTGGGCTACTTGCTTTAAATTTCTTTGTCCTTTCATTTCGCGGTATCATTCCACAATATATAGTAATGGTTTTGCCCCACATGCTTGTTTGCTGGGCGTATATTGAAATCAAAAGAGGTTTAAGCAAGTTTTACAAATTCCCCAATTGGGTAATTATCGATTATATTGTAATGATAATTTTCTCGTGCGCTTTGATATACTGTCTATCAAACTCAAAATTTAGAATAGTTACTGTTACATTTTTTCCAACACTTATCATGATAATTACAATGATTCAGATTTTATATTCTACAATTGAGGATAAAAAACTGTTTATTATATTATTTTCAATAGCGTGTTTTATACAATTCATCCGAATGATATTTGGTTTGATGTGGGAGCCAAGTGTCAACCCGATGAAAACAGGTAACAATCTTTCAACCATTTCTATCCTTTTTTTCATGACAAATATTGTTATTTTTTTCACATTATTATTTGTCGTCATTCAGAGAATAATTAATTTAAAAAATCAGTTACTTGTTGATCTGGAGAAGGCCGCAACAATTGACGAACTCACTCAACTAAATAACAGGCGGGGATTTATGAATTTTGTAAATCTTGAAATTTCACGCCTAAAAAGATCAAGATCAGACTATGCAATAGGGCTTGGAGATCTGGATAATTTTAAAAATGTCAACGATACTTATGGACACGATGTTGGCGATGCTATTCTAAGACAAGTTGCTCAAATCCTTAAAAAGCACATACGAGAGTCAGACGTTGTCGCACGATGGGGTGGAGAAGAATTTATATTCATGTTTACAGGATCGACACTAAAGAATGTAGTCAAGGTCTTAAACCGAATAAGGCAGGCAATCGAAGAACACCAATTCGTGCATGAAACAATAAGAATAAATCAAACTGTCAGCTTTGGCATAAGCTATATTTATGACAGTGAATATAATATAGAAAAAATGATAAAGATGGCAGACGAAAATCTTTATGAGGCCAAACAGCAAGGTCGCAATAAAGTTATCTACAAAACCATCCGTTCAAATTAGCGGATAAATTGGTGGCCACGTCATTCCAACTCCTTGTCAAGGACACCGGGGATTTTTGCAAAAGAAAATCAATGCATACAAAGCAGATCTCTCCGGACGCTTTTCAGTATCCCCTTGAGGGGTGAAAGAACGTGAACAGTGACTACACAACCGTAGCATTTACGCTATCTCCTGAATCCTGGGATTTGTCATGATGTGCTGACTTACCCGGAGACTGGGCCTAATATGCTGTTTCTGTTCGTCGCCTCATAGTTTTGCACTCGGGCTTGCTTCAGACCTTTACTCGCGGAAACGCCCTTGCCGTCGGCTAATGTTTGTGCCATAGTCAACAGAGCATGGCAGGATTCACACATAGGGGATTTGCACCCCATAAATTCACGCCCATGCCGGGCGTACCAAGTAACATGCACTGGATTTCACCGGTAATGTTAAATATTTCAAAGGAACAAATTTATGGAATCAGAATTAAGCAATAGTGCAAAGCGTGTACAGGATTTTCTTTCTGCAATGGGATTTTCATTTGATGTCAAGGAACTACCTGGTTCAACGAGGACCGCTCAGGAGGCTGCTGATAGCGTAGGGTGTACGGTAGCACAGATTGCTAAATCGCTTGTTTTCAAGGAGAAGAAAACGGATCGACCCATTCTTGTCATTGCATCTGGCTCAAATCGCGTTGATGTGAAAAAAATCCAGAAGTCGGTGGGTTTAAAACTTGGAAAGGCGGATGGTAATTTTGTGAAGGATAGAGTCGGTTATGCAATCGGTGGTGTTCCACCAGTAGGTCATAATGAACCTTTGGAAACTTTATTGGATAGGGATTTGAAAAAATATGAAACGATATGGGCAGCGGCAGGAACACCTTTTGCCGTTTTTCAGTTAAAACCTGCCGATCTGGAGCCCCTTACCAAAGGGAAATGGATCGATTTGTCGGAAGAAATATAACCACTCACTGGTGCCGACCCAAAAAGCTGAACGGCACAGTTCAATCGTTGGCTTCGATCCGAATGCAGACTTTTCTAATCGTGCTGACCACAACAGATTTCTTGGAGGGGTATGTCGAAGAACAATTCTATAACTCAGGTAGATCTTCAAAGATCTATTGGGCTGCTTGGTGCCACGTCTATCGGTATCGGAGGCATGGTAGGGGGTGGTATCTTTGCCGTGCTGGGTGTGGCATCTGAGCAGGCTGGAGGGGGTACCCCAATCTCCTTCTTAGTGGCGGGCTTGGTGGCCGCTTTGACCGCATTTTCCTATGCGCGGCTGTCGGTGAAATATCAAAGCGCCGGGGGAACTGTCGTCTTTATTGACAGGGTGTTCGGGGTCAGTGAATTCACCGGTAGTCTCAATATAGTCCTTTGGGCGGGCTACGTCGTTACGACCGCCCTCTATGCATCGGCTTTCGGCAACTATGCAGCCACGTTGTTCATCGGCGGCACTGCCCCTAATCCGATACTGCTCCGCACCCTCATCGCAGTTGGAGTGATTGTCCCGTGGGCAATCAACCTCGCAAACGCTGGGCTGGTTGCCCGC
>NZ_BAAHYK010000112.1:0-3930 GCF_054657595.1 Desulfocicer niacini | reverse complement strand
TGAAATATTAATAATATTTTCACCCTCGTAATCTTCAGGTTTGCTGGGGAACCTTCATTTTTTGAAAATCCGGCGGGATGCGCCCATTAAAGTAGTCACAGATACGGTAGTATCGTAGATCCCCAGCCCACATTTTCAAGTGTTGGGGGTCCTGACGAATTTTACGGATAAAACTTAGGGGATGGGTAAATAAATCCAGTACCGGGGCCATGAGTTCAGACGGGTCCCGGAAGCATTCCCAGTCGCATTGCCGGCATGCCATTGAATTAAAAGGCCACGGATGGGCCATCTCCCACAGTTTTCCAAAAGTATCCCCACCCCGAAATCCACAGGGAAATGTATCACCGGTTCTGGCATCAATGAAAAAAAAGTTGATACCGCCCTGGCAGGGGGCGGAAAAAGGATTAAGGGAGCCATTGCCATCATCTAAGTCCATGATCAGGGCGTTAAGGGCTGCCCGGGGAGTGAAAATTCGTATCCGGCTTCTGAACCTGGGGATGGTGTCCCTCAGGGCCATGAAGATCATCTTTTTTTCCTGTGGGGTAAATCGGACAATGTGGTCTGTGGCATTGGCCTGGTAAACGGTTTCAAGGCAGGTGTTGTCAGTGTCAATACTCATGGGATAGCAGGCATTTACTATGGTAAAACCCATGTCAATGACGCGCTGGTAAAACAGGGAAAAGGCCCGGCAATAGGAGTCGTATACAGCGGACTCATAGCTTCCCGGGCTGGCATAATCCCGGGGAGACAATTGTCGGGTCAGGTCGCCTCCCAGGTTTCGGTTGATGCCCAGATTCACCGACGGAAAAAGGCCGGCATCGTGAAAGATTGGAAGGGCCTTTTCCATGCCTGCCACAAGGGAATCAAAACCCCGCATGGTTTCGTGGACCTGGGCATCCAGGGAATCCAGGCTGATCCAGAAATTCCTCACCGGTGTGGCCGCAAGTTTTTCCACCAGTCGTTTCATTTTTGCACGGCAACCCGGTTGATCACTGCCGGTGAAAAAAAATCCATTGGTGCCGGTGCGAATGAATGGAATTCCCCGCTGTCCTGCCCGGTTGAGGTAGTCGCACAGGGTATCTGCCATGAGCATGGGTTCACCACCGGTAAACGATATGGCTTTGATGCCACGAGTGGCAGCGGCATCAATGGTTTTGTACACTTCCTGTTTATCCAGGGTTTGCCGCTTAAACGATGAGGAGATGCGCATGCCGCACTGGGGGCAACGGGCGTTACACCGATCTGTGATTTGAACCACCAGTTGCCCGGGAATCCTGGCCACCAGCCAATGGTGTAATCGTTGGTTGAAAGCAGCAGACGTCATGTGCCAACCCCCATGCCGGGGGAGGATGACTGTAATTCCGGAAAAAAAGCGCCATGGTATTGACCTGCCATATCAAGCATTTCCAGCTCTTTTCCATCCGTATGGGGATATTCGTCAATAGGTTCCCCCATGATGTCAGCCAGGGCGCTGCCCCAATGGCAGGTGTGCCGGATGTGTTCATGGCATCGGTTTCTGATGGCATGAAAATCCTGTGGATGATGAACCCTCATGTGATGGAAGCGAAGTATTTGTTCCACCCAGGGATCTATGTTGTCAACCCCAAGCATATGACCCGTTTCACCGTCAAGAATGATTTCCTGGGGTCCACCGATGTTGGAGACCAGGGCCGGTACACCGCTGGCCTGGGCCTCCAGGATCACCATCCCAAAGGTGTCTGTAATGCTTGGGAAGACAAACAGATCTGCGATGTCATAAAACTGTTGCAGGACCCGGGAGTTGACCCGTCCCATGAAATGAACTCTGTCAAGGGACGAGAAATGTTTTGTTAACTCCGTCAGGTCCGGACCATCTCCACAGAGAATCAAATTGATGTCCTCATAAGTTTTTCTGGCTGCAATATAGGCTTGCATCAAAAAATTAATATTTTTATCCCGGCTCACACGACCGGCCCACAACAGCGTGGTGCCGGGCAGGATACCGTGGGTCTCTTTGAACCGTTTTTTCCATTGGGTATCTTTATTCATGGGGTTCACGGTCATTCCACGTTTAAACAGGGACATTTTTTCAGACGGGTAGCCCTGACGCTGGAGAATACCCATATATTCCAGGGTGGGGACTTTTATTTGGGTGGAGAAGGCGTAAAATCGATTGATGGCTGACTCTATAAACCCTGTCAACGCTTCATCCTGGAATATGGATGCCGCCTGGGCCGCAAAATCGGTGTGATAGATGGTGACGCATTCGATGTTAAGAATTTTAGCCATCATCATACCCAGAATGCCCACCGGTCCGGGAGTGGAGACAATGATGCGGTGGGGGCAGCACTGATAAATCTGGGCCATGGATGACAGCAGGGAGGGAAAATTCATGGAGTAACTGTTGTAAAAATGAGGCGTGATGGTGTGGATGGAGGGAAGTACCATGAGGTTGGTCGGGAAATCGGCTGTCAGTGAATCCGTTCCCCGGCAGGTCACAAAGGTGAGGTTCAGATCTCTTTTTGCGCTCTCCAGGCAAAACCGTTCCAGGGTGATGGAAACACCGTTCAGATCATTAAAGGTGTCGGTGAACCAGAGGGTGTTGTGTGGCTGGATATCTTTGTGGCCATTGTAGCGCTGACCCAGTTCAGCCAGCAATACCCTGTCATGGGAAAGGTGCTTCAAGGATGAGAAAAAGGGAATACTGATAAAAAAGGCGGGCAGGGTGATGAGTAGATTTTTCATCAAACGACCGATGTCACCTTGTAACAGATCCTCTTCCAGAGATGACAGGAGTAATTTGAAGAACTCATCCAGCAAAAGCCCCATACTGTGATAAATGTTATTCATTTTGGTATCCACATCCAGATGGGAATCATGGGACCAGTTGTAGACATCCTCAAAAAAGGTCAACAGGATTTTATCTTTTAACTGGGCTCTTTTTTTCACCTTTCGGAAGGTGATCCACCGTTTCAGGCGGCTCTGTTTTTCTTCAAACACAATGGTGTTAATAAACTGGATGATACCCCCAGGAGCTGTTTTACCTGTGTGAACGGAGAAATCACAAAAAATTTTATAAATAGAGAAGGCAAAGGATTTATAGTCATTGCACCGTCCCCAGCATCGGGTCTTTTTTTCTTTTATGCGCTGGATGAACCCCTGTCTGGTGTGGGGACCGTCACTGATGGTGGCGGTGTGGCCGATGAAAAGTCCGGCATGGTCATCGGACCCACCGGTGAATCCCTTATCCCATGGGGTGGTACTTATGGGATCTATGCCGTGTCTTCCCACCATGACTTCAATGTGTTCCGGGGTCAGGTGCATCAGAATATTCTGCCAGGTTTCATTACCGTCCCGGCCCCGGGCCCCGTTAAGCCCTTCAAAGATGTCAAAGAGCAGGATCAGTTTTTCCAGGGTATCCAGATCCAGTCTATTATTGATGCTGTAGAATCCATGGGCCACGGAGCAGGCGATGTCATTGTCCCTGACATAGTTGCGCAATTTGTAAATATTGCGTCGCAGGACTTGGATGCGTGAAAATTGTTCCGGAGAAATGTCATACAGCAGCAGATGGATTTTGCAGTTGTTTTCTGGAAAATAGGTGGTGGTTTCCACGCTGATAAAGGTATCCTTCGGATAGGCCTGGACAAGTTCACAGGCACCTTCAATGGTGTTATGGTCGGTGATGGTAACAAAATCCATCCCGGCTTCTTTGGCACAATGGTACAAGGTGTGAAAGTCGGTGTAGGATTCACTGGCACCTGCCTTTTGAAGAAACCATTCCGATGGCCGTCTGGACGCTTTGGAATGTACATGCAGATCTGCACGGATCATCACATTGTTTTCCAGGGGGGTGGGGCCGGGTGTCATGGGGTATGCTTCCTTTTTTCAGGTATTGATGGCTTTTTTTGTAGGTTCGATGAAAATTGTATTACGTAAAATTATATCAAA
>NZ_BAAHYK010000111.1:0-4117 GCF_054657595.1 Desulfocicer niacini | reverse complement strand
CACCGGGAGAAGGGGTTCAATCACTGCCCATTCGGCATCTGTCAATCCAGTAATTTGCCTGCCATCCTCTTCCTCATTGTTCAAAGGTTGTTATTTCTTGTCAGGCAAAAAATAAGACATTGTAATAACACTGTAAAATGGATTTTTGGGATAGATTCATGAAAATGCCTTGGCAATCATGAGGGCTTACCTGATGCGATACACAATATTTGAAACTTAGAAATTATCGTCCCTGAAAAACCACTTTCCGGCGATCTTTGAACGCCTTAATTCCGATATTTTTGTCTTCACTGGCACACAACTTGGCAAATTCTCTTGTTTCTTTGGCCATCCCCTCTTCCAAAGATGTTGATAATGTCGCATACACAGATGCTTTTATTCCTGCCATGGCAAGGGGAGCATTTTGTGCCATTTTTTCCGCCAGTTCCAATGCCTGCTCCACCGCGCTTTTTTCATATGCAATAACGTCTATCAACCCCATGGCCAATGCCTGATCCACAGATACCAACTCGCCGGTCAGCATCATTTCAAATGCTTTTCCCACACCGACCAAGCGGGGTAACATCTGGGTACCGCCGGCTCCGGGAAGAACCCCCAGCGTAACTTCAGGCAGTCCCATCCGTATACCCTGCTGTGCAATCCTGATGTCACAGGCCATTGCCAGTTCAAGCCCACCGCCGGCTGCCAAACCGTTAATTGCGGCAATCACCGGTTTAGAACAGCGTCTGAGCATTGCCATTACAAGTTTGACATGCGACACATTTTCCAGTCCGGCTTTTTCATCCCATACTGCCAATTCTTCCAGATCTGCACCGGCAACAAACAATTTACCCGCCCCTGTGATGACAATAACCCGAATCTCAGGTGCCTTTTCAGCAGCTTTAACTGCATCGGCCAAAGCATCAATGGTTTCCTGATCCAGTGCATTCACCGGCGGGTGATCAATGGTCAGAATCCGGACGGAATCATTATAATGTGATATTAAAATTGGCATATTTGTTACTTTTCCATTTCCTTTTTTACAATACATTTTTTTTAACGGTCCGGGACCGGTTCGATGGTTCGTTGGGGGCGGCATCAAGCCATTTTCAATATTTATTGTGGGCAAACATACTAAATAACAAGTCCGCCCGTTATCGTTATGTAGATACAGCAGCAATCGTGCCACAAATTAAAAATCATTTAAATTCAGCATGTTATATTATTTATAGATGATTATTCAGTTTTGTCGAAGGTTTTTTCGTGCCATAGTCCAAAAAAAAGTGTACTATATTCTCATTTTCGTTTTAATTGGAATATAGTGCAAAAAATCAGTTTTAGGGCACCATTTAAGGTATGGAAAAACAATATGAAAGTGGATGAGAGAGAATTTTTCAAAAATGCAACACTTAAAATCTGCAGCAGCCTTGAAATCGGAACGGCCTTGCATGAGTGTCTGTTATATATCTGTCAGTTTATTCCGGCAGATATCACCAATTTTCACATTTATCACAAGGATACCGGGATAATGGAAACCGTGGCCTATGCAGATTGCAATAGAGGCAAAAGCATATCCATTAAAGTGAAATTAGGAAAAACAGCACGAATGCGGGTCGAAAAGCAGCGTTCTCTCCGCATCAGGATAATTGATCGACTGGGAGACGATTTGGTCACCGCACCGTTAGCCCATGCCGCAGGTGTCGCCGACAAGTCTTCCGTATTACTGGATTTGGTTTTGGATCGCACCATGGTGGGTACTTTTTCAGTAGCTGGTGAAAAGCAATTCACAAAAGAGCATGTTCATCTGCTGAGTCTACTGGTCAAACCATGTGCCATTGCACTGGCCAACAGCCTCCGATATAGAGAAATCAAAAACCTGAAAGAGCTTTTGACTGATGATAACCAGTATCTTCGCGAAGAGCTAAACAAAATTTCAGGGAAAAAAGTAATAGGGGCAGAAGAAGGGCTAAAAGATGTCATGGAGAGAGTTTATCAGGTATCGCCCCTTGACAGCCCGGTATTGCTCACTGGAGAAACCGGAACGGGAAAAGAGGTGATTGCCAATGCCATTCACCACCTGTCACCGCGTCGAAAAGGCCCGCTTATTCGGGTCAACTGCGGTGCCATTCCGTCTACACTTTTGGACAGTGAACTCTTTGGTCATGAAAAAGGCTCATTTACCGGGGCACGCAGTCGCAAAAGGGGCCGAATCGAGCGGGCTCAGGGCGGTACCCTTTTTCTGGATGAAATTGGAGAACTCACAGCTGAGGCCCAAGTGCGCCTGTTGCGTGTGCTTCAGGAAAAGGAAATTGACCGGGTTGGAGGAGATGAAACAATCAAGGTGAACATTCGGATTATTGCAGCTACCCACCGGGATCTGAAAAAAATGCTGGATGAAAAAAAATTCAGAGCAGACCTTTTTTTCAGGCTCAGAATTTTTCCCATCGATATTCCCCCTCTTAGAAAACGAAAAAAAGACATTCCAGATCTTGTCCGCCATTTTATTTTGAAAAAATGCGAAGAAATGAAACGCGGTGTCGTCCCTTCCCCGACGCAAAATGCCATGTCCCGACTATTGAATTATGACTGGCCGGGCAACATCCGAGAACTGGAAAACGCAGTGGAACGCTCCCTTATTTTAGACCAGGGTTCCAATCTTTTTTTTAAAGAGATTGGTGCCTTTGACAAGACATCCTATCAAGCGGATGCCTTGACGAATTACAACAACCTGAAATCGCCAATTCCCCTTGATGAAGCGATGGCCGAGTATATTCAAAAAGTCCTTGCCTTATGCAACGGCAGGGTGTCCGGAGAAAAGGGGGCGGCCAAATTGCTGGATATCAATCCATCCACTTTGAGAAAGAGAATGAAAAAACTCGGTATTTTGTCAAGTAGAAAGATGAAAACATGTTAATCCATAGAAAAAATTATGCGGGAACGGAAAGGGTAAAGACAGTATTATGGCCTTTCTCACTGGATACATTTACCTTGCCATGATGATATTGAATAATATGTTTAACAATTGCCAGGCCAAGTCCGGTGCCGCCTTCATTGCGGGTTCTGGCCTTATCCACCCGATAAAACCGGTTAAAAATCTTAGGCAGATGTTCTGCGTCTATACCATCACCGTTATCTTTAATGACAATATCCACTTGGTGTTCTTGTTGAATAACCTGTATGGCCACGGCACTTCCATGGGGAGTGTATTTAACAGCATTGTCTAAAAGATTGAGAAGCGCCTGTTCCATTAAAAGTGGGTCCACCCGGACAGATAAATCCCCGGGGCAATCTACGTTGACGGTGATATTCTTTTTTTCCATATGGGGATGATAGGTATACAGGGCTCCCTGGATCAAGGTGGCAATATCCTGGGGATCAAATACCACATCCGTGCCCAGGAGTCTCTCCAGTCGTGATAAAGCCAGAAGATCGTTAATCAAGGCAATCATACGGTTGACGTTCTTTTCAATTATTTTCAGAAAATTCTCACACGCCTCAGGATCATTGCGGCTTATCATTTCCTGCAAGGTCTCAATGAATCCCTTGATAGCTGTAGTGGTGTCTGCAGTTCATGGGAGACATTGGCCGCAAAATCCTTATGCATGGTTTCAAGACGGCGAAGGTGTGTAATATCATGGAAAATAATCAAGGTTCCCATACGGATTTCCCCGGTATCATAAAGGGCCGTGGAATGAATGTTTAAAATAGTGCCTGAACGGAAAGGTTAAGATGCTTGCAAATAAAGCTTTACCCTGTGTTCGACAGTCATGGGATCATTTTTTCAGGATTTTGTCTAAATATCCTATAAAATCAAGGCGGGTGTTGGCTCTGAGATCAAAAACTGTGGGCACACGATCGACAAAGTTATCCTTGATATAGCAAAATATACATGCTTTTTTTATGGGCATGTATGTACGCAGCATAAAACGGAAGAACAAGGATGGGTCTGAGGTCGAGTATATCCAGTTGGCCCACAATACCCGACATCCTGAAAAGGGCTACACCCGGGCCGAGGTCGTCTACTCCTTCGGGCGGCGGGACCAGCTGGATGTGGCAGCTCTCAAGCGCCTTGTCTCCAGCCTCAGCCGCTTCATCAGCCCTGAAGATGCTCAAGATCTGGAGGCTCAGGGCACAGGCT
>NZ_BAAHYK010000110.1:0-4305 GCF_054657595.1 Desulfocicer niacini | reverse complement strand
AATATGCTTTCATGGCGTCACAGTGGTTTCCATGTTTATATCGGTGACAGAATAACACCTTCCGACAAAACCGGTCTTGGCAACCTGGCCCGGTATATTATCCGGGCTTGCTTTTCACAGGAGAGAATGGTCTATGTTCCGGCTGAAGATTCAGCAGATGGTGTTGCCAAAGTGGTCTACACATCAAAAGACAGAAAGTCACGTAAAGTTTTCAACGCTTTGGACTGGCTGGCCAGGCTGGTAACCCACATCCCTGGTCGGTATGAGCAGACTGTCAGGTACTACGGTTGGTATTCGAACAAATCCCGCGGGATGAGAAAAAAGGCCGGTACGGACGACACCATTCCTGCAGTTATGCCAAATGATCTGTCCTCCAAAGAATCGCGTCAGAACTGGGCACGCCTGATTCAAAAAATTTATGAAGTAGATCCGCTTGTGTGTCCAAAATGCCAAGGTTCCATGAAAATTATCGCTTTTATCGAAGAGCTTGACATCATCGAAAAGATACTGCGTCACCTTGATCTCTGGGATGTCCGCAATCATGGCCCGCCACAAAAGGTTCCAGATTATATCCTTGAATTGGTCTGTGATGAGGCAGGCTCGCAGATTCCGGAATTGGAGAGTTGGTATTGATATTTTTTGAAATTGGCTTGAGGAATTATGGTGGACTGCGCCCAAAATCACCTTTAGTTCCGGTGATTTTGAAGAATTTGCCAGAAATCTTAAAATATTCTCTCCCGTTTTTCCAGACCTTGATTTTTCTCTTGACTTAAGTTCGTCCCCCTTGATACAAGCACAACATGTTGTGCTTGTATCAAGGGGGACCAATATTTTTAACTTTTAAGTAACTTTGGGGGTTTTCGATACTTTCTTTAGCAAAAAGCAAGTTCCTATCCCTTTCCTATCCCTTGGGGTCATATGAAGGATGCCAAAAAATAGGTTATACTTTTGAAAAACGGGTGGCTATATGGAATAGCCGATCTTTGCGCCCTCACGTATGGCATCCACAATCAGTCCCGGTTCCCTGGAGCTGCCAATGTTGTAGATCTCGGGGACAACGCCCTCCAGGGCATTGCACAGGGTTGAATTGGGGATCAGGTCCTGGGTGTCGATGATATGCTTGGCCTTGATCACATAACGTCTTTGATCTTTTAACTGGATTTGCAGCCCATCATCGGTGACTTTCTCGTATTTAACGTCGGACCATATGGGAACCCCTTTCTGTTTGAACCAGGGCCAGAGATTGTCCAGATCGTCCACGGTGATTTTATCTCCCAGATCTTCCTTGGGACCATTGTGAACAATTGTCACGTCACGACCCCGCTTGGTCAGAAATTCCGCAAGTTCGCATCCATGGAGGGTGCCGCCCACAAT
This sequence comes from Desulfocicer niacini, assembly GCF_054657595.1. NCBI lineage: Bacteria > Pseudomonadati > Thermodesulfobacteriota > Desulfobacteria > Desulfobacterales > Desulfobacteraceae > Desulfocicer > Desulfocicer niacini. Next base: position 2,931 of record NZ_BAAHYK010000110.1, on the reverse strand, counting down.
CACTACCTTTTTCCCCACCGGCATATATAATTTGGAGAGTTTCTCCATCTGGGCGGAGCTGAAAAATTTGAGAAAGAATTTAAGCTGGTTATGCATGTCCCCGGCCTTGATTACCTTGGAACTGTCACCTCCGGGTATATCAAAGGTGGCGTGTTCCGGCCCTGCTGCCACGATGACCACATCGGGGCGTTCCTTTTTGACAAGGTCCTTTGTCACCTCTGTTTTCATATGAACCGTGACCCGCTCCTTTTTCAACTGGGTTTCAAGGTAGTTGACAAAGAGGATGAGATCTTCGGTTTCCAGATCTTTAACAATGGCTGCCAGGCGGACAAGTCCCCCCAGATAGGCACCTTTTTCGTAAAGTGTCACCACATGGCCCCGTCGGGCGGCCACCCTGGCCGCTTCCATGCCCGATGGACCACCACCGATAACCATCACCTTTTTTTTCTTTTTTGCAGGAGTGGAGATGAATTCCGGAACAATTTCCCGGCCCAGGGTGGCATTGGTACGGCACTCCAGTTTCTTGTTGCGATTTCGCATGTCAAAGCAGTGCAGACAGCCATTGCACCAGCGAATGTCCTCCAAACGATCCTCCATGACCTTGTTGGGAAGCTCGGGGTCTGCCAGCAATCGGCGGGTCATGCCCACAAAGTCTAGGCTTCCCTTTTGCAGGAATTCCTCTCCCAGGACAGGGTCAAGTCGGCAAGCGGTCCACACGGGAATTTTCACCCCTTTCCGTTTAACGGCTTCCACCAGGGGGACGGTGGCACCTTTGCCTTTACGGCTCCAGTCCAATCCCTGGGGCAGATCATCGGGTGCCTCGGGAAAAAGGATACGATCGGGCTGGATCAGCCCCCCCCGATGGCCGTACCGTTCGGCCCGGCAGTTGATGCCGTCGGCCACTTCGGCAATGAGCTTTGCCATTTCCGCCCCTTCATCCATGGTGGTTGCCAGGGGGTGGTTGTATTCCACAATGTTAAACAGGGTGTGAACCGCAAAGTCGGGTCCGGTGCGTTTTTTGGCTTCTTCTATGCAGCGGCGAAGGAAGCGGGTGCGGTTTTCAAAATTCTGGGGGCCATATTCATCCTCCCTTTTGTTCCATACCCTGGAGAGAAATGTGTTGCCCTGGTGACAGGTGCCGTGATTGATTTCACAGGCATCAAACCCAGCTTTGCAGGCCCTCTCTGCGGCACTGGCCCAGAAATCAATCTGTTCTTCAATTTCATCCCGGGTCATGGCCCGGCAGGGAAGAAAATCAGGACCGGGCAGCTCTTCCTGGGTCAAGGCTGAGGCACATTTGATGTCACGGATGGAGGGATCCCTTGGCAAAAGACCCGTAGGATTCCAGGGGCCTGCATGTTGAAACTGAATGGACACCTTGCACCCATATTTATGAACCCTGTCCGTGAGAATTTTAAAACCCGGAATCAGGCGATCATCGTCAAAATGAAGCTGTACACCATCATAGGTGCCGTCGTCATGGTAGTGGATGTGCTGGATGCCCAGGGGATATTCCGTTCCACATGACTCCACCACAAGGAACCCTGTCCCGCCCTTTGCAAGCCTTTCATAATAAGCCACCATGCGGGGACCGCACGTCTGATCATCTTCCATGAAAGAGGTGCCGTTAGCCGTTTTAATGATGCGATTTTTGACTTTGACCGGACCGATCATTCCCGGTTCTAATAATTTTGGAAATCGTGACGACATATATGTTTCTCCTTATTAATAATACCCAAACCCGAACAAGTTAGAACTAAATAAATTTTCTAATTTCCTTGTCCAGAAAACTTAAAAATCAGAGATAAGAAATTAAAAAGCGGCCTTCACCTTATCAATCGCGGCCTTTAATGCATCCGTGGTTATTTTAAGACCTTCCATCTCATCCGTTGCCAACTCATATTCCAGTATTTTCTGGATACCGCCTTTTCCGATGATGGCCGGCACTGTCATGCTCAGACCTCTGTGGCCGTACTCTCCCTCCAGAATTACGGATACGGGAATCGTCTCTTTGGTGTCGCCGGCAATGGCTGCAACAATCTCGGCAAGGCCAATAGCACAAGTCCATCCGGCGGTGCGACCGGATTTAAGTTCTTCAAATCGTCTCAGGATGTGGGGCACTTCTCCACGGATTTTTTGTTTTATCATTTCCGTAATGGCAACTGGTTTTCCATCAATGCGTGCGGAGCTGAACAGGAGCACCTGGGTGCTGCCATGCTCGTCGATGACCAGCCCTTCCATCTGGCTTACCTTAACATTAAATTCCTTTGCCAGCATTTCCCTGAAACGAAAGGAGTCGTTGGTGGAATATCCGATGAGCTTCATGCGATTTATACCAGAGGCCATGTGAGTTGCCACATTCAGGGGACCGGGAGGGTTGCTGGCGGTGATCACAATGGCATCGGGGCAGTACGTCATTATTTCATGGGAAATGTTTTGAATGATGCCGACATTTTTGAGAAGCATCTCCATGCGATCGGCAATGATCCCCTGGGAGGCTCCTGCACAATTGATGACAATGTCGGAGCCTGTCATGTCTGAAAATTGACCCGCATATACGCTGATATCCTGGCAGGAAACCGCTGTGCTCAGATCCATGGCGTGCTGTTTTAAAACATTTTGACGTTTTCCACCGAGGAGGACCATGTCACTGACCAGCCCCTTTGCGGCAATATAAAATGCGGCACATGAACCTACACATCCTGCGGCCCCGATAACGGTAATTTTCATGTTTTATCTCCTTTTCGAGGGGTACTCATGACTCTTAAGTTCTCATTTTTCATACCACATGTGCTTACTTTAATGGCGGTTTTCGATTTTGCCATGATCGACGGGGGATCATGGGGGTAATTCCTCGGTGCCTGATGCGATCCCTCAATGTACGAGAGTCGTATCCCTTGTCTCCTTGTATTGCATCAGGCCGTTTTCTGG
>NZ_BAAHYK010000109.1:0-4329 GCF_054657595.1 Desulfocicer niacini | reverse complement strand
CTACTTTAAAAGAGATTTAACTCATCCTGTTATGCCGCACCACACAGCTGAAATTGAATATTCTAAAAACCAATTAAATGTCAATGTGTTTCATTTACCGGATCGATACATTGATCGATAATCAGTGTCTTGAATTTATCGACTTTTCATCCTGGATTCACTAGCCGCATTACGGTTTTGGACAATTAGGCAATTATTAAAAACAATCAGGCTATCATCTCTTGTATGGGGTGCTGTATATTCAGGACAGTTCAGAACAGTGATAAAAACAAGGAATAGGAATCGATACCAGCATAATTTAAGAAAGGAAAACATAATGGACATTAAACAAAACGGAACACAAGCCCCAATTAAAGGACCGGCTGACTGGTTCACCGGAACCACTCGCATTGACCCCTTATTTCTTACGGCAGACGATCCGGCCCGTGCAACCGGAGCCAGTGTCACCTTTGAACCGGGTGCGCGAACCGCCTGGCATATCCATCCTTTAGGACAGACGCTGATTGTCACGGCAGGACTCGGAAGGGTTCAATGCGAAGGTGGCCCCATCGAAGAGATCCGTCCCGGTGATGTGGTTTGGTTTTCGCCGAACGAAAAACATTGGCACGGTGCATCCCCCACCAGCGCCATGACCCATATTGCCGTTCAGGAGTCGCTTGACGGCAAAAATGTCGATTGGTTGGAGCATATCAGCGACGAGCAATACGAGGGTTCATGTTAGATTGGAATTTCTGAACAATAATTTGATATCAATAGTTAAACCTAAGAAAATTTAAAAGAATAAAGAGTCCGTTATAAAGGAGACATCATGAAAGAGTTTACGTTTTACAATCCAACGAGAATCGAATTCGGCAACGGAAAAGAAACCAACATAGGACAATACATCAATGAGTTCGGCGTCGACAGCGTACTGATTTTGCACGGATCGGACCGAATCAACAAAGATGGGCTGTTCGATCGGGTAACGGCATCTCTTGAGGAACAGGGGATTGCCTTTGATCAATGGGCGGCGTGATCAGCAACCCCTTGATCAGTCGGGTGCGCGACGCCGTTGACGTCGTCAAAAAGAAAGATCTTAAGGGAATTCTGGCTGTCGGAGGCGGATCCGTGTCGGATTCTGCCAAGGCGATTGCCGCAGGGGCAAAATACGAGGGGGATGTCTGGGATTTTTTTGTCGGCAAGGCCGAAGTCAAAGAAGCGATCCCGGTTTTCACAGTGATGACACTTGCGGCAACCGGCAGTGAAATGAACCCTTACGGTGTGGTGACCAATAGTGAGACGGATCAAAAATATCCCATCGGCTCCCCGCTTCTTTTCCCCAAAGTGTCCGTCATCAATCCTGAACTGATGGCTTCTGTGACACCGGAGTATCTGGCCTATTCGGCTGTCGATATCTTTTCCCACTGCCTTGATCTCTATTTTACGGCAAGTTTCCTGCCGAGTTACACGGCTGCCTTAATCGAAAATATCCTGACAACGGTTAAACGTACCACCAATGTACTGATGAAAAACCCGGATGATTATGATGCACGGGGCGAATTTGCCTGGGCCGCTACCATGGCATTGAACGGAAATACCTTTGTCGGTGTTGAGGGGAACACTTTTGATACCCATATGATTGAGCATGCCATGGGTGCTCTGTACAATGTCCCGCATGGTGCCGGTCTTGCCGTGGTCCTGCCGGCATGGATGGAAGCAATTAAAGAGAAGATGCCGGAAAGATTGGAGATGTTTGCCAAAAATGTCTTTAATGTGACGGGCAAGGATGAAGGCATTGCCGCATTGACCCAGTGGTTCAAATCAATTGGGGCACCGGTTACTTTTGCAGAGGCCGGCCTTTCAGACGATGCCGTCGATCCCATCTCTGAAAATGCTTTTGGAAATGCCACGCTCTGGGGGATGGATAAACTCTATCCCAAAGAGCGGATTGCCGACATTCTCAAGCTGGCCGTGAAATAAGGATCATTTATTACTCGGACAAACATTATCTTACTGGAAGGAGTTTAAAATAAAATGAAAAAATTTCGCAAATTACATGCCATCTTCGTACCCTCTTGACAGCCTTGGCCTTGCTTTTCCTCGTTGCCGACATCTCATGGGCGGCAGATACCCCGGAATGGGACAAAACTTTTGCCAAAAGCGATCAAGTGATTCACGACAAAGTATCATACTCCAACAGATACGGAATTACCGTGGCTGCGGATATCTATCTGCCCAAAACCATAGACAAATCCAAAAAACATGCAGCCATTCTCGTTGGCACCCCCTATGGGGGGGTAAAGAGCAAGGGGCCGGCATCTACACCCAAACCATGGCGGAAAGAGGATTTGTCGCCATGGCCTTTGACGAATCATATAATGGGGAAAGCAGCGGAGAACCAAGACACCTCTCTTCTCCCGACATTTTTGTTGAAGATTTCAGTGCAGGCGTGGATTTCCTCGGAACCCGTCCCTTTGTAGACCGGAATAAAATCGGCGTTATCGGTATCTGCGGCAGCGGCGGATTTTCCGCGACTGCCGCGCAAGTCGACCATCGTATCAAAGCCCTTGCTACGGTCAGCATGTATGATATGAGCCGCGTTATCAGCAAAGTGTGGAAAGATACAATGACCGGTGAACAGCGCAGCAAAACCCTGGACCAACTCGGGGAACAGCACTGGAAGAATTTTGAAAATGGCACGCCCATGCTGCCTCAAGGATTCCCCAATAAACCGGCTGATTCCATTCCGGAAGGATTGGATCCCATTTCAAGCGAGTTTTGGGAATACTATGCCATGGCGCGGGGCCATCACCCCAGATCACACGGTCCCTTTACGACAACAAGCAACATGGCATTCATGAATTTCCCCTTGATGAATACCATTAAAACCATTTCGCCAAGGCCGATTCTGTTCATCATCGGTGAGAACGCCCATTCAAGATATTTTACTGAAGATGCCTATGAAATGGCTGCCGAACCCAAGAAACTCTACATTGTACCCGGCGCCAGGCACATTGATCTGTACGACAGGACCGACATGATTCCATTTGACAAACTTTCAGACTTCTTCGCCAAGGCCCTGACAGATAACAGATAGGAAGATGCTTTTAGTCAAGAAAAGTATGAAAAATTATTAAAGAGTTTAAATATGCACTCAACCAGGCACTGACACAACATGTTGTGTCAGTGCCTGGTTGAGTCAAGACATTCCTGAAATAAAACATAGGCATTAAGTGGGGGGGATGGAAATAGTCTGGATTTTATTGAAAAAGATCGAAAATTATCAATTTTCTGATGATTTTGGGCATAATTCACCAGTAATTCCATAATTCAATTTCAAAAAAAATCAGACCTAATAGTCAAAGGCTGGAATCTGGGAGTCTGGCACGAAGTGAAGCTTTAGCGCTATTAAGCGAGCCCAATTTTGCCAAAATTCTTTGGAAGAGATCTCATTGGGTCTAATAGCTGGGATATTATCATCAGCATCAGCCTTTTTTCTTAAACCTCTTGATTTATTTGAATAGAAATCGTAATAGCGGACGGTTTGTTCGTATCTATTGGGAATGTGAGTCACCAGTTGAGCCAGCCAGTCCAGAGCATTGAAAACTTTCCGGGGCTTTCTGTCCTTGGAGGTATAAACCACTTTGGCAATACCGTCAGTTGATTCTTCTGCTGGAATATAGAGCATTCTTTCCTGGGAGAAACAGGCTCGGATAATGTAATTGGCCAGATTGCCAAGCCCGGCTTTGTTATCTGGATAAATCCGGTCACCAATATATACATGGAAACCATGTATGATGCCAGGAAAGCATATTTTCGATAACAGCATCATTTATTTTTCCCTCTTTTTTGAGCATTTTCAATACTTCATACTGAAAGGCCTCTTCCAGGTCTTCAAGCATGAATGCTGGTGCCATTCGGAAACTGTCGTCATCTATAAAACAGCCGTCAGAAACTATGGCGTGGAGATGTGGATTGAAATTTTGAAAATCACCGTAAGTCTGCACAGCAATGCTGGCTCCGGGAACAGCACTATCATATGGAACAGCTGATTTTAGATAGGCACTGAGCACCTTCCATCCACAAATGCTCAGCTTTGCCAGTAATTTGCGGTCATAAAAAAAATAGATCCGCAATCGTTTGGGAATACTGAAAACCCATTGACGGTGGGGAACATCTTTCAAGACATTGGTAAGCAGCCATTCGCTATATTCTACAACCCTTTTCTGATGGCAAGATGGACAAAATTGCCTGCGCTTACAAGAGAAAGCCAATAAATACTCATGACCGCATTCTTCACAACGCACCCTGGCAAATCCAAAATGAAGATCACCACAATCCAGATATTTA
>NZ_BAAHYK010000108.1:0-4424 GCF_054657595.1 Desulfocicer niacini | reverse complement strand
AACTTGAAGGCTACCTTTTTATATAACTGCCATGGGCAGACCTTATTCTGATCTCGTTCTGCCCACAACGAAGCATGAAAGAGTGTTAGACCTACCTACTCTTTCTTATAAACTGCCATGTGCAGCCCCCTATAAACGTCTGGACTTTTCGATTTTAGTTTTTTAACATAGACAACATAGGCATTGTGACGATTTGTTCAAGAAAGGGGCAGGCGATAACAAAGGCATGCTGGTATCTTCTTTGACAGAAATGCCGAAAATTTATTTCAATAATGAAAATGCTGCGGAAAAAACCGCAAATCATAAAGCGTACAACAAGGAATCTCATGGATAAAAACAGGGCACCACTTTCGGTGACGGACTGGTTTAATGAAGGTTTGAGATGTTTCAATGAACCCGACGGGGTTGGAGCTGTCCGGGCATTTGAGGAAGTTGTCAGGATAAATCCTGTTTATCGCCACGGGGATGGCGACAACCCCTATTTTTATCTGGGCAAGATTGCCGAGATCGAAGGACGAATCGACGACGCGATTGTATTTTACTCCCGGGCTTTGACCCTGAACACCCATGATGAGGAGAGCCTGATCGGCCGGGGAAGTTGTTATACGGTTAATAAGAATCACAAGGCTGCCGTGGTTGATTTCAAAAAAGTGCTGGAGCTTCCATCTAAAGGCAGGAATTCGCCGATGCAGCATGTGCTGTATGCCATTGCGGAAAATTATCGCCAGCAAAAGGATTTTCCCAGCGCCCTTCACTGGGGAGAAAGGGCACTCTGGGAAGATTCGGAAAACGATCTGTATCGCCAATTGGTTGCCGATGTCAAAAAACAGATGCGGGATCGTCTTTAAGTGAGGTCTGGACATGGTATGAAAAAATATTATTATCTGATTCATATTCAATATTTGGGATTCCGCTACCATGGCTGGCTGAAACAGCCGGGATTAAAAACCGTGGAAGGCATGGTTGAAAAGACAACCACATTTGTCCTGGGCCATTCCGACTTTAAGATTCTCGGAAGCAGCCGCACTGATGCAAGAGTCTCTGCAAATCATTCCACCTTTGAACTTTTTGTCCATGAATCGCTTGATGTCGAGCAGCTGGTGAATGATTATAATCAAAACCTGCCCAACGACATCCGGGCGATAAAGGCTGAAGCGGTGGACGAAAAGTTTAACATCATCAAAGCCCCAAAAACCAAGGAGTACATCTACCTGTTCGCCTTTGGAGAAAAATGCCATCCGTTCTGTGCGCCGCTCATATCTTCGTTTTCTTATTGGCTTGATATTGATATGATGAAGCAAGGTGCCCTGTTGTTCCAGGGCAGGCATAACTTCAGAAGCTACTGCACCAAACCCGGCACCCGGACAACCTTTGAAAGGGAGGTGTCGGTCAGTAAAATAGAAGAGAACCGAATTTTCAAGGCCAATTTTTTCCCGGCAAAAAGCTATGCCTACCATATCCATTCAACAGGGTTCATGCGGTATCAGGTCCGATTGATAATGGGCCAGCTGCTCAGCCTGGGACGGGGTGAAATCGGCATGGAAGATATTAAAATATCGCTCAAGGGAATCAGCCATACCCCTTTACGGCATATTGCCCCTTCGTCCGGGCTGATGTTGAACGAAATTCAATTCCTTTGATTGTTTGTCCACACAATATGAGAATCTAAAAAACTCGAATCGCCTTGTGAGTGACTTAATCTTAAAATTTTAACGTAAATGTAGATTCAACATGGCTGAGACTAAACGCTATGAATCCAGACAAATATCAAACTTTATGGCAAGTTCTCAATTTGTCGCGGAAGGTGGATGGAAAATGCAGGATACCTGCTGAAAGGATGACAGGTGAATTGGAAAAATCTTGCAAGATCAACTTCAAAAAATTAATTTACTGGCTGTGAATGGAGCGGCTTCAATCAGGAAGCCGATTTTTTAGGGATACCTTAGAAAGCAACTACTTATCACCAACACCCTCCATCACCTATCACCCACCCACCTCACCTATCACCCCTAACAGCACCAAGGAAGGCAAACACCACTTCCTTACCTTAACTCATCAATCTCCACCTACAATAATCATCATTAATTCTATACATCATCAGTCGATCATTCTGGCATTTCCGGTAAAGCTAAACCGTCTTTGCGAGGATCGGAGGCGCCATAGTTAATGCCTTTTGCAAAATCACGCAACACAGCTTGGCCCCCCCCCATATACGCAGAATAATCGTCATTAATGAAGAGTTGATGCCCCTTTCGCGACAAGCCCATGATCGTCTCTTTGGATACGCGAGCCTCTACGTGTGCTCCGCACCCCTCGAAATCCCATTTGGTGAATCTCGGCGCCTCCATGGCCGACTGGATATTCATATCAAAGTCGACAATGTTCGATACAAACTGAGCATGCGCCAGCGCTTGGTTCCACCCTCCCATTATACCGAAGGCAATACGTTGATCACCCTTCGACATAAAGCCGGGAATAATGGTGTGTAAAGGTCTTTTACCACCCTCAAGGGCATTTGGGTGAGCAGGGTCAAATGAGAAGAGCCCACCCCGGTTTTGTAGTACGAAACCTGATTTGTCCACTCCTACGCTGGCACCGAAGAGGTTGTAGATACTTTGAATCAGCGACACCATATTCCCATCCTTGTCAACGACGGACAAATAGGTCGTATCCGATCCTTTTGGATAAGGCAGATTTGGCGCCACATTACAGTTGGCGCGTTTAGGATCAACCAGCTTCACTCTTGATTGAGCGTAATCTTTTGAAATAAGCTTGGCTACGGGTACTTCGCTGAACTTCAGATCGGCCGAGTGACGTAGAACATCTGCGTATGCAAGTTTCTTGATTTCGATAAGATGATGCAGCGATTTCGTTGAGTTGTGCCCCCAGTCGCGAAGATTGAGCCCTTCCATCATATTCAACATCATGAGCGCGCCCATTCCTTGTGTATTAGGTGGTAATTCGTAGACTGTCCATCCATGGTATTCGGTGGATATAGGCTCGACCCACTCTCCTTTCATGGCTTGAAGATCACTCTTTTTCAATTGGCCTCCTAAACGGGAGGATGCCATCACGATACGATCGGCTATGGTTCCGCTATAGAATGCTTGCTTCCCGGATTGAGCAATTTGCTCCAAAGTCTCTGATAGTTCAGGGTTACGGAAAATCTCACCAATACGAGGCGCTTGGCCTTGAGGTAGGTAGAGGGCTGCAGCGACAGGATCAGAGCGAAGATTCTTCTGAACCCAGCCCCAACTCCAGTACGCAGCCGAAAACTCCGCGATCGGAAACCCGTCGCGAGCGATCCCTATGGCTGGAGCCAGCAATTCCTTAAATGATTTGGTTCCAAAACGCTCCCGTAGCATGTCCCATCCCTCAACAGCCCCAGGCACAGTTACCGAATCTATACCCTTCTTGGGCATAGTTGTGTGCCCCTTGCTCTTCAAGTAATCAATTGTAAGGCCCATCGGCGCCGGTCCTGAGGCATTGAGGCCAAATAGCTTACCCGACTTTGCCTCATACACAATCGCAAAAAGGTCTCCGCCGATGCCGTTCATCATAGGAGAAACAACTCCCATTACCGCATTTGCAGCAATAGCCGCGTCGATTGCGTTGCCTCCCTTTTCAAGAATGCGCGTAGCTGCCTTCGAAGCCAACGGATGCTCTGTTGCGGCAACACCATACTGGCTGATTACCATGGAGCGAGCTTCAGAGCGCTCGTCAGAGAGCTCTGCGGCGGCATAGGCTGATCCACTGCTAATTAAAGCCAAGAGTAGCAATGCTGATAGCGATGTTGTCTCCACTATAGATCGCCATTTTTTCATTTCTCGCTGGAATTTTCTCATTTTCTTCTGCCTCCTTTTTTTTAGTCGAACAATTAATGGAAATATTAAAGATTGACTCCAAACAGACCATGTACACTTGAATCTTACATTTCATGATCAAAACAAAGTGTCTCAACTATGACACTCTTCGTTTTCCATTATCTTCATGTTAAGAAGCCACCTTCTCGGTCAACCATTGTTCCGCATCGAATCTCCATGGTTCTAACGATATCTTGGAATTCTAAAAACGTGGTCACATGGGAAATCTTCTCCCTTTGGTATAATTACTCAAGTTTCGCACCCTAAAACAGGGAGTTTTAACGAATAAAACCCCTTATAATTTGATACTTTATATAGAAAAGGACTCCAAATATCGGTGGCGTGCATTTATGAATGGAATTAACCGTCAAATATTCAATAGTTTGGATGTCTATAGTTCCCCAAAAAGACTTATGCTTTGTCATTGACGATACCATTCTTCAGAAATCAGGTAGAAAAATTGAAAATGCATCATATATCCATGATCATACTGTTGGGCGGTCGGTGTTGGGGTTTTGCATTGTCACTCTGGGTCTTTTCACAGGCAATGCTTTTTATCCT
>NZ_BAAHYK010000107.1:0-4510 GCF_054657595.1 Desulfocicer niacini | reverse complement strand
AAACGCCATTGGCCGGACATCAGGGAACAATTGCTCAATAGGGTTCGGGAATACCGTTTCGATATGCGGTTACTTGCGGGAATTCCCGCAAGTAACACTGGCGCATGAGCAGGGTAAAATGGGTCATCATGGCCCTGCCAAACAAGTATTTCCTTTCCCTTGGATTATTTCTGCCCGGGAACTGATCTGCCTGATCAGCCGAACCGCCTTGGTACGCGATCCGTATGCCGGGTGGTGTGGGAGGGCTCCTCAGTGATGGGGAGTCCTATCCCGATCGGCTCTTCAGTAATTATTGTCTTTGCTCCATTGGGTATACTCGAAATAGCTTTATATCAACAATTCCTTCCCACTGAGGCAATCGTGACCTCGGCCCTTCAATCCTGACCAGCGGTGGTTCTTTATCAGCCAATGCGTTGATTTTCTCCCAAAGAGTGATATCTCCCCAGAATTGCGGTGGTGTCTCTCTTGCTGACACAAACGAAAAAATCTCTCCTGAAGTCTCGCAACCAGAACGTATCGCTTCTATTGCAAGTTGTTCAAGCCTGCCTAATCCAGTTGCTCTATCTGGATATTCCTCAATCCAGCGCGTTACAGCAGCTGGAACCCAAGGCAAAGGAGCATCAGTAAAATCCGCCAGTTCTTTGAACGCGGCTTGGTCTTGGAATGCGAATGATCTATCAACACGTTCAGCAAAAAGAAAATGATCTATCTTCAATGCTTGACGTCGGCCATACATGAAGGCCAGTTGATCGGGAGAGAGCTGTCCGAGACCGTGATAAGGCTCCACTCCCGGAAAAGAATCTATGCAAAGAAGATCCGCCTTTTCGTTTCCAAGAACCCGCATGCACGTAAGAATGTGGCAAAGCATCGACTGATCAAAGAGGCATGCATCAAACCAAAGAACCAAGGAATCACAATGTAGTGCAGTTTTTAGCTTGGCATACTGAGCTTTCAGTGTCTCAAGAACATGTTGTCTGCTTAGTCCTCCTCCCGTTGAATTTTCAAGGAATCTCGCTCGGGCGTCCAAAGTGACGTCATCCGGCCACCCAGGTTTTCTCGGACCATTGTAGAGGATATCATGCCATACGAACACTTCTCCGGGTATGCCGCTCTTAACCAATCTATTCCCTGCTATGTCACCGCTTGTAATATGCAATACAGTTTTCATTTAGCTCGTTGCCTTGTTGCCGAACCACCCAACATCACCGGTGAAATCCGGTGCATGTTGATTGTTGAGATTTTTTACATTTGCCTACGAAGGTTAAACGCTGGCTTGGCCCGGCCTTCCACATATTCATTATTTTATAATTAAAATTTAAAACCAACCAATCGCATCAAATCTGTATTTTTTGACGCGATCTATTATGTATGTCTTCCCAACTTCAACATGGTCCTGCAACATATCTTCCATCATTCCCTATAAAAACATCAGATTTTATATCATGGACCAAAATTTCGTTCTTTATTAATGGATAGATTATATTATCCAAGAAATTTTCATCTTCTCCATATTCAGCATCGTTATATTTTAAAATGTCAAATTTTTTTAAAAATTCATTTTTTATTTTTGAAACATCTTTAATACCCCATAACCCTGCAAACATTAATCGATCGCTTTCCTTTTTATGCCTTATTATATGTGCGTTATATTTCGAGTTTAACCATTCGTTAATAAATTCAGACTCCCTTTCACAGATACAACTATCTAAATCTCTAAAAAGTAATATATTTGCTTGGTCTTCGATTATAGGTTTATACCTCTAGAATGACCCTGTATGTTTATTTGTATCATCCATAAATATGACCTCACCTTCATGAAAGTTTAGTCTTTTTACATGTTCTTTTAATATGGCAGAGATATAAAATTTATATCCCCAATCTGGTAAAAGAACTTTAATAAGATCGATATTTTTTTCTATTCCAGAAATATATGTTGAAATCTCTCTTTCTTTGCTCTTATATAGAGTAAAACAAATTATTTTTGCCATTTTATCTGCGGCCTAATTCGGTGCATTTTATTCTTCCTAATACCTAAAATAGCCTTATGAGTGTTTCACAAGATATTGGTATGGTTTAAGAAAAAAGCTTATTATTTTCTGAACTCGTCTTAAAAATTTTGATTTTTGCACAGGTTGCTTACTGAATTTTATTACGAGGACAAAGACAAAAAACATAAACGCACCATATGCCATAAACAAAAACCATTTCAGCTCGTTGAAATATGATAATAAAACCGCATAGATAACGAATAACGTGTAAAGAAGCGCATATAGTGCGGTTAGAAAATTTGTTATCATTGGAACACTTTTTAAGATATTGGATTTATACCATAAACCGATATAAAAAGGTATTACGGCGATCATGATAGGTATTTTCTTGCTTGCATCAAAATCGGGCGCATTATACGCCCATAGTGCAATGATGGGAATCCCGTATAAAATCGGAGTAAAGATACTGATTATATGGAAAATAAAAGCTTCTCTAAAGTAGGTTTGTACCTCAATATCTGTATTGCTACCCCTTGATTCATCAATACAATAATACATTAGTTTTGTATTTGGGTATCCAACCATTGAAGTCTTTAATCTATAAGGAGAATTTTCTGTTTCTTCTTCGGGAAGATGATATTTTTTTATTCCAGAATCGTCTGAAATTGTAATATATGAGAATTCTTCATGTGCATATCCATGACAATTCTCTGGGAAAATTAATTTGGTAGTGAGTTTATTATATGGAGAAACTCGCAATGGAAAATTTAATTCATTACTCATTAATGGATATAAATCCCAACCAGAATCATCGCAACTTCGACCGCCTTTTTGCTCCTCATCTATCCTACCAATTTCAAAAGTTATTGAGCAAAAAAAGTTTTGATAAACAATTGTAATTATATTATGTTTTTCATTCTGAGAGAATGTGATTTGGTTATCAGAATCAATCGAAACTATTTTATAGTTATTGGGTAGTTGTATTTGGTATTCCCCTGAAAGATTTTCACTTTGAACCCGGATTTTCAATTCAATCAATGACCCATAAAGTGATTGCGGAATGATTTCAATAAAAACAGTTTCAGTCGGTTTCTTAGTTATATCCATTTCTTTACCTTATAAAACAGAATTGGCAATTTCTTTTTGCTTTCTAGTTTTAGCGTTAAAAAGCTATCATCAAATAGGATTTCAAAATTTAACGTTGCAAATAACCGGTGCAAATGGAGCGAAGCGGAATTTGCATCCGAGTTAATTTGCCTTGTTAGCTCTTTTGTTGCGCCCGAAGTTGATTGTAAACTTCTTTGGCGTTTTCTATTAATTCAAATTTCGGTGCAATAGATCCGGCCATACCTGGAAAGCTGTTTCCACCGAAGAAAGCCATCATTTGATTTTCTTGACCGAAAGTGATAGTGCCACTTTTATCTGATTTTTCAGAGAGAGAAACATCGCTAAGGCTTCTCAAATTAAGGCTTTTGACGTTCTTACTAAATAGACCGGAAACAATAATTGCCCTTTGATCAGTGAGACCATAAAATGTTTTTGCTCGCTTTTTCGAATCGTAAATAAACCGACCAAAAATCATATATAGGCCGATCAAAACAAAAGGAATGCCGAATAAAGGGAACACAATCCCCACTGCTCCGGCTTTATCATTTGGGATTGATAGAGCCATTGTTTCCCAAAAAATTGCAAATCCACCCCAAAGCAGACTAAACGGAATCATGAATACATCAGAACCACGGAATACCGTCCCTTGTCGTGGCATTCCGGCCCACAATAATTTTTCACCTGCATCCAATTCTCTTTGTACCATTTCTTTTGCTTCGTAATTCATTATTTTCCTTGAGAGCTAACCACCAAAATCACCGGTGAAATCCGGTGCATGTTACTTGTTTAATATTTTTCAGAAATCAGCTTAACTCCGGTTAAAGATTTTTGTGGGTGAGTCAATGTCTGGTTATTCGTTTTGAAGAAATAATTGTATTTCTCCTGAACAGTAACCTTTATGATACATCAGGCATAGGTCACTCTCAGGTGCGAACTTATATTTTATGCCAAGCGCTTCAAGCCAGCACTTTATTCTGTATAGGACACCGCATTCATACTTGTCTATAACACCGAGTCTTTTTACACCTGCATATGCAAAACATTTTTCCTTAGCGAACTCCCATGTTATTTTATCCTGTTCAGAATAACCAAACGTTACATTCATAAAATCTGGAATTATAAAGCTGGACGCTTTTTTAAAAAAGTGTATAAAGTCATCATTATTTTCAATAGCAGTATTAAATCCAAGCATATTTTTAATTCTTTCTATTTCGATTGATGATAACGATTTTATAGCAGATTTGTTAATTCTATTTGTTTCTTCGATCCCGAATTTTTGTAAACAATGAAAAAACCACATACCATCATGCGTCATCCAGCATTTATTTAGAAGTTCAATCGTCTCTTTTTGAGAAATATTCTTAACCGATTTCATGTTTGCCTCCTATTAAGTTGCTTTATGGGTATGACTTGCC
>NZ_BAAHYK010000106.1:0-4523 GCF_054657595.1 Desulfocicer niacini | reverse complement strand
ATCGGGGGGCGGCTCTGCTGAGGTTGCCTTGGAGGCTGCCTTTTCATATAAAAGTTAAATCAAACTACAAAACGAGGTAAGCCCATGATCGAAACGATGTATCATTTACTGGAAAGCGTTGGTTTTGTCCATCCCCTCCACCCGGCAATGACCCACCTCCCCATGGGAATGGCCATGGGTGGTTTTGTCTTTGCATTGATTTTCTTTCTGTTGGAAAAACAAGAGTTCCTCCGCACGGCTTACCATTGCATAACCCTTGGCTTGGCGGGCATCATACCCACCGTTCTATTTGGCTTCACCGACTGGCAGTACCGGTTTGGCGGCGAGTGGAATCACCTCATTGTCATGAAAATGATTTTTGCCGTCCTCCTGTCACTTTCCTTTATAACGGCCATTAAATTCTCCCTGAACAGCAAGGAGAACCATAAAAAAATTCTGTTCATTTATGCTTTGTGCCTCTTACTTGCAACAGGTCTGGGGTTCATGGGTGGGAAACTTCAATACGGATAATTAACCAGACATCCAGACGTCATAGCGCAGCCGCCAGATAATGGCCGGCAAAACGGCTATGATTAAAAAAATTATTTGGGCCATGGTGATTTTTTTTGCTGCGCCACGGCAACGATCCAAGGCCATCGGGTAAATGTCAGTGTGGTGTTTTACTAAAAAAGGAAGCATGAACTGGGTACTTCCCTCCATTCCGATCAAGGCCATCCCGCCATAGAGCGGATAACCCACCAGTTGATGTTCAGGAAGAAACAGGCACCATGGACAATGATGATGAAGCACTTCATAGTGATAGGCAGACAGAACATTGACCAGGACCAGGCCCGTCACCGGCAGCCACAGCCAGGTGACGGTGGCAAGTAGAGATCTTGCCCAGGGGCGATCCCCCCTTGAAACGCTTAAGGTCACAGACAAAATTAAAAGCAGAGTATTAAGAACTATAAATGCACTGACCCACACAGTGTCCCCCAAGCCGAAAATGCTTGTTGCCTGTTCCATGGTTGAAAACTGATCATAAACAACGGCACAGCAATCCACCGCCTGGTATGGTCTGATACCGGCAAATGCTTCATAGGTTTTCTTTAAGGTTAATACAGCCAAAACTGGAATCATCAGAAACAGTTGGGCAGACGTTTTGGTCAGCGGCATCTCAGGGATCGTTCGATTCAGTTTGTCCAGTTCATACCAGAGTTTCATCAACAACAACAAAAAACCGGTATATAACAGCAATCGTGTGCTGCCGTTGGCTGACATTGCCTGACAGACGCCGGTTCCGCACATGGCACCGGGAATATCCTCGTGAAAGATATTGGCAATGCCAAAAACAAGTAGCC
This sequence comes from Desulfocicer niacini, assembly GCF_054657595.1. NCBI lineage: Bacteria > Pseudomonadati > Thermodesulfobacteriota > Desulfobacteria > Desulfobacterales > Desulfobacteraceae > Desulfocicer > Desulfocicer niacini. The sequence goes on along the minus strand of NZ_BAAHYK010000106.1, from coordinate 3,183 downwards.
CCCCGGAAAATAACGATACAAAGAAAGCGGCCCTTCCAAGGATGGAGGCCCCTTCTGCCTTTGTCTCCAAGGACAACTGCTGAGGATCAGCCACAAGGGGCTGCCAGTTCAATGCCGTGTCTACCCATGTGGGGCAAGCCACCAGCAATAGAAGCAGTGCCATGGACTGTGTTGATATGATGGCCAGGTAAAGGGGGTGCCAAAACATGATAAACCTCAGGAACTCAATGGATTGAGAACACCGTTTTCCAACCGGTAACACAGGGGGTTCTCCGGAAGCATGTCCAGGGTTAATCCATGGGCGACAACGATCACAACCGCATTCCCACAGGCATGATCATACAGCAGGTCCATCATCTGTCTGCTGCTTTTGGCATCCAGATGAGCGAAGGGTTCGTCAGCAAATATAAATGCCGGCTGGTTGACGATGGCCCTGGCCATGGTTGTTTTCTGGCGTTCTCCCCCTGAAAGGGAGCTGGTTAAACTGCCGGCATGGTGCATCAACCCTACTTTTTTAAGCGCTTCCATGCTTTGGCTTCGGCATGTGGACAGGGTGCGCCCCAGGGGAATCAAAGGCAGCATGACATTTTCCAGCACCGTCAAATCATAAAGAAGGTGATCGTGTTGAAAAACAATGCCCGCCTGCCGACGCCATCGCTCCCTGTGCGGTCCGGTCCAGCGGGAAACCGTCTCATCATTTACAATCACCTCCCCCGATGTGGGGCGGGAAAGCCCTGCCAGCGTATTGAGAAGGGTGGTTTTTCCAGCACCCACAGGGCCTGTGATAATGGTTATTTTCCCCGCCTGAAACCTGGCATTTATCTTGTCCAGAACTCTGCGGCTATTTCCGTTGCCCATGGGGAATTCAACACATAAATCGTGGCATGTAATTCCAGAACTCATCGACCACCCGCATCTTGGATCATACAATGAACATCGGCGGTGGCGCCTTTTAATGCCGGTAAGAAAGCCGCGGCAATCACCGGTACCAAAATCAAGGCGGTCACTTCCAGCACAACGGTTGCAGCTCCCGTTGTTTCCAGGTACAGCGATGGGGGAATGGTTTTCCAACCAAGAAAAAAATCAGCCAACCAGCCTACGCCGGGCCCGTAAACCAACAGAAAAGAGAAGCAGATACCCGCAGCGGCCGAAGGCAGGCAGACAAATAGTTCCCGATACAGTTGAAACACAACAATATTACCAGTGGTCCAGCCCATTGCTTTCATAATGCCAAGATCCGATTGTCGCCCCATGGATTTTCGGGTGTTCACCGCAACCAGAAGGCACAAGGCCAGCACAGCAGGAATCACTGCGATGGTGACAAGGGCCCTGCCACGATTCCAACGGCCTGCAGAAAGCCCTTGGCTCTGCAATCTTGTGACACATTGCACCGGCCAGGGAAATGAAGCGATCAGGTCTGATAAGATGGCCTCCTGCTCATTCTCATGGAAAACGTCAATGGCCAGATCAGTGGCATAATCTTTGGGAAGGCCGATAAGCTGTCTGGCATCATCAGGATCCATCAGTACCAGATCGTGGGTAAAGAGGCTTGTCTTTTCAGGTAGACGATCAATCACCTGATAGTTTTGGCTGACCGCCCCTTCCAATTGAAGGGTGTCGGCAGACAAACCTGTGGAAACGCCAAAACCGATGATCACCTGTCCCGGGTCAGGCAGTTGGGTCAACTGGTCAGCCAGGGCCTTGGGCATTTCGTCTTTTCGTACCCCCATGATGGTCAACTGACCCTGGGGGCCATTGACCAGGCCCCATATTCTGGGCCTTACAGAAACAACCCCCACCACATTTTCTGCCACCCGCACCGACGTCTGAACCAGAATTGGACTAAAGCCTGTTGCATCAGCTCGCCTCAGAATAATGGAAGGTGTGGATTTTAATAACGTGTTCAGCGTATCATGTACTGCCCGGGGAAACAGCAGCAATGTCCCCAGGATTGCAACCGTCACTGTCATTGTGATGCCAAAAAGAAAGGCTTCGAAAGGCCGCCGCAAAAGATCCCTGAAGGCCCAGATTTGCATGGTATTAAACATCACTTTTTTAATAGGATCTCTCCTCTTTCTGGTTTGAGGCGGCCGATCATCATGTCTTCCAGGGAAAAGCCCATCAATGGCAGGTGCGGACTGTGACGCCGGTCAATTGCCACACCGGCATAACCGGCATTTCGCAGCAGATGTCCTGATGGAACAATGGCAGGTGTATGGAGCGCTAAATATGTGATCCACATTTGTGTTTTTTGGTGGGAATCGCGGGGGGTATTGATACTGAGTATGGTAATAACCGCAAGTGCGATTACGCTTACCAGGGTTATCGCCACAAGGCCATATGCGGATGTGTCTAATCTATCACAGGATGCACGCATCATTTATTTTGCCATTTTTCTGCCTGTCATTTCATACCACCTGTCATCATTTAGCTCATTGAGCATCACCTGGGCTTTACCGCCGTGGCGTTTTTTAAACACCTTCAGGGTGTGTTCATCCAAAAGGGGCACAAGAGCGGGGCCCATGGGGCCAATGACATCCGAACCATATACAAATATCGTGTTGCGGGCGTCCATCTGCCGGCCGGAAAAGTATTCTCTAACGATGGGTCGTTCAAGCATCTCCCCTGTCGTACCCAGGTATATTTCAGGGTGCATCCATGACCGAATCATACAACCAACACTGCAAAAATAATAGGTGTCTCTGTTTTTTAACTGAATCGCACAATTAAATTTTGGATACCGGATGGCATTCATTCCGCAAACCGGACAACGATCCTGGGGGCTTAACTGCATTTGCCCGTTTTCGTCCAAAGGTTTGTGTCCGCTTTGGGGATGTTTCCCGTCGGAAGTCGCAGCTGCCCATCCAGGCATTAACAGCATGGCAAATGCAAATAAAAGTGCCAAAACCATGGTACCCATGTCTTTCCTTGTGAAGGCTTTTAACAAATCTCCCCCTTTTTCATATAAACCCGCATGGCTGCTACCACCAGCCACAACGGAAAATGAAACTCTAATAATTGCAGTTATTTGAACGGAGTTTCATATAAAACCCGCATGTCCTGGCGGACACAACGAACATAGGTTCGTAGACGCGGAGCCAAATGGTATTATACCGCCCCCCCGACGAGCAATGGTCCCGGACCGGAACTGTAGACAGCTCAATTGTCCGGTTCCTATTGCCC
>NZ_BAAHYK010000105.1:0-4633 GCF_054657595.1 Desulfocicer niacini | reverse complement strand
TTATACTTTTGTTGATCCTTTTAATAATAGCAAGGAAAATCATTTACCCGATAAGATCCATGGCCGATGTCATGAAAGAAGTCGAGAATAAAAGTATTTCATCACGGTTTAACTATCAGGGGAATAAAAACGATGAGATCATTCAGCTTGGATTGTCCTTCAATGAAATGCTGGACACCATTCAAGCAAATAATCAAAAGCTACTCCGGTATCAAAATAACCTTAAAAAAAAGATTGTTGAGCTTGCTTCCAGTGAAAAAAAATTGAAAAACCACCGGGAACAGCTGGAAATAACCGTACAGGATCGTACCTCTGATTTAACCGTTGCCAATACCTTACTAAAATCCTCGTTAAATGAAAAAGACAGTCTCCTTAAAGAGATCCATCATCGTGTCAAGAATAACCTTCAAATTATTTCCAGTCTGTTGAAGCTTCAGGCAAACCACACTAACGATATACAAGCAGCCGCATTGTTTAAAGACAGCCAGGACAGGATAATGTCCATGGCTCTTATTCACGAACAGCTTTATCAATCGAAAGATTTGTCTAATATTGATTTTGGAATCTATATCAGAAAATTAGTGGATAGCCTGATACAGTCTTATCGTCAAAAATCCAGAAAAATACGAGCAGATATTGAGTCTAACAATGTTTTTTTGGGAATTGATGTGGCCATTCCTTGTGGGTTGATTATTAATGAACTGGTATCCAATTCGTTAAAATATGCATTTCCAGCAGCTGAAAAAGGCGTTATCTCTATAGCCACCAGATTCGATAACAAAAACGAGATTGAAATGGTAATAGGGGATGACGGCATTGGTATTCCGGAAAATCTTGATTTTAGAAATACCAAAACATTTGGATTGCAACTCATTACAGGCCTTGTAGTGCACCAGCTTGCAGGAGAGATAGAGATCAACAGAAATGCAGGCACCGAATTTCGAATCAGGTTTAAGAATTTTAGCGGGAAAGAAAGGATATAAGTATGGAAACTTCCAGTATTCTTATTGTTGAGGATGAATTTGTTATTGCCAAAGACATCCAGATAAGCTTGGAGAATATGGGGTATCTTGTCTGCGCCATTGTTTCATCTGGTGAAGAGGCGATTACAAAAGCCAAAAAAGAAAAACCTGATTTAGTGCTCATGGACATTATACTAAAGGGGGAAATCGATGGAATTGAAGCGGGCAGGCAAATATGGTCTCTATTTAAAATCCCGATTGTGTATCTCACTGCATATGCTGATGAAAATACGCTTGAAAAAGCTAAAATTTCCGAACCCTATGGCTACATCCTTAAACCCTTTAAAAACAGAGAGTTGAACATTGCAATTGAAATTGCCCTCTATAAAAACAAAATGGAAAAAAAGTTAATACAGAGCGAGGAACGGTTCAAATTTTTAGCCGAAAACATGGCTGATATAGTATGGACCCTTGATCTGAATTTTCAGACAACCTATGTGAGCCCGTCCATAGAAAAAGTGCTCGGGTTCACCCCGGCGGAAAGAAAACTACAACCCCTTGAGGAGATGGTCACACCGGAATCTTTAAGCCAAATTGCTGAAACCTTCTCCCAGGAACTTGAACTTGAAAAAGTGAATGCCGACCCGGACCGGGTTCTGACCATGGAGGTAGAATACTACCACAAAAACGGTACAATTGTCTGGACAGAAAGCAATATTAAAGCAATGAGAGAACCGGGTGGTAAACTGATTGGCATATACGGCTCTTCCCGTGACATTACAGAGCGAAAGCATTTTGAAGAACAACGTCGCCAAGCGCATAAAATGGAATCCATCGGCACACTGGCAGGCGGCATTGCCCATGATTTTAATAATATTATGGGGATTATTCTGGGGAACACGGAACTGGCTTTAGAGGATGTTCCGAAATTACATCCGGCCCATTCCAGCCTTGAAGGGATCAGAAAAGCCAGCCTTCGGGCAGCAAATATTGTAAGGCAGCTTTTAAGCTTCACTCGTATAACTGACCAGAATCTGCAATCGATAGAAATTGTGGCGGTTATTAAAGATGCGCTCAAATTTTTACGGTCAACAATTCCCACTACCATAGATATTGTGCAGGATATTTGTGTCACAGATGAAACAATTCTTGCAGATCCAACCCAGATCAACCAGATCATGATGAATCTGTGTATCAACGCTTCTCATGCCATGGAACAAACCGGTGGAAAGCTTACCATCGCTGTGGAAAATGTACTTTTAGATAATAGTTCAGCCAAAGACTATCCTGATTTAAAAATCGGCACGTATGTTAAGTTAATGGTAAGCGATACAGGCCCGGGAATAGATCCTAAAATCATGGACCGCATTTTTGATCCCTATTTTACAACCAAGGGAATTGGCAAAGGGTCTGGCATGGGGTTAGCCGTAGTGCATGGCATTGTCAAGAATCATCGTGGAACAATCGCCGTTGACAGCACCCTTGGTAAAGGCACTAAATTCAGCATACTGTTTCCGTTGTCACAAGGAAAAGCAGCCGTTGAAGCAAAAACAATCCAGGAAATTCCCAGGGGAAATGAAACCATATTATTTGTGGATGATGAAATATCCATTGCAAATATGGTGCAAAGAATGTTCGAACGTCTTGGATACAAAGTTCAAACCGCCACAACACCGCAAGATGCTCTGGATCGGTTTTCCTTAAATCCCAATCATTTTGACCTGATCATCACAGACATGACAATGCCCCAGATGACGGGTATTAACTTATCTGAAAAACTGATGGACATTCGGCCTGATATTCCCATCATTATTTGTACAGGCCATAGTGCCCTTGTGGATGAAGAAAAGGCGAAAGAATTCGGCTTGGCAGCTTACGTCATGAAGCCCATTGAAATACGGGAAATTGCCCAGACCATTCGAAATGTGCTGGATAGAATAGAATGCCCTGTTCAAAGATAAAGGGTTAATAGTCCTTGCAAATGCAGCCGTCAAAGATTGCAGAATAGCAGGAGTAATCTTCTGATTATTTAAATTATGCTTGACGTCTATATCTTGTGGTAAAAAAGAGCTAAACTCTGAATCTCAAATTTTATTATATGAACCAAGAACGTTATTAAAAACCATTATTGTGTATTCCTGTATATATATTTCGTTGAAAATACATGCCTCTTGAAGTAAAGGATGATTATCCAAAGGTGGAGTATTCCAAGCCTGGAATAGTTTAGGATACAAAGACAATACATTATCAAAATTTTAATGGTGTGAACCAGAATTCGATATTGCCGTCTTTTTATGACAGGCACGACATTTGCGGCTGTTTGCAAATGGCGTGACTGGCGGAAATCTTGCTGGCTTGCTCCCCCCCCTCATCTCCGTCAATTATCTCTTTACCTTTCTGGATAACCGTCTTTTAACAGCGTTTCAAGCTATTTTTTGTCGTCTGCGATGGCCCGTCCGCGGCCAAGCTTAATGTAACGCAAACATCTGCGAAGAGGGCAAGATTACAGATTCCATTATTGAGAATATGCTTTCATGGCGCCATTCAGGCTTCCATATCTATATTGGAGGCAAAATTTTTTCTGATGATAAGGCAGGTCTTGGTAATCTTGCCCGATACATTATCCGTGCCTGTTTCTCCCAGGAACGTATGGTTTATATACCGGCGGAAGCCTCCGATGATAATACTGCCAAGGGGCCTTGAGCCATGATCAAACCATTTAAGAGTTTGGCTCGAAAAACGTTGGACAGAGCTCTGACAGGAAACAGGAAGGTTGAACTGTATTTGGGCTGTACCCACTCCCCCCGGGTATTTACCCCGCCTGTCGATACCTTGCTTGGGAAAAAGCAACTTCCTATATGTATAGATCCGGTCAGTCCATGGTTGTTTGTTACATCGCCGGATTTACGATTTCACTTATTTTTCACTTTTTTTTCACACATTTTTCAGCGGGTTTCGATTAATCTTTTCTAAAAATTTCGGCAACCTTGACGAACCAGGTTCAGAAGCCGGATGCCGGGTGGGATAAAAGAGAATAGAAACGTTCTATCAAAAACGGCCTATGCCGACAACAGCCAACCCTTTAAACCCCGTCAGATAAACTTGTGATTTGGAATTGTTCTTTTAGTTTAAAAAATAGGATTACTATATTGAAAGGTTTTGTAAATGCATTAAAAGAGTATTCGGTTATTCTAAAATTATGGCTATGTTTTATTCTTTTAGGGCTTGCTTCACGAGTATTGCTATCTACCTTTTTTACAGAAAGCTATAGTGCTGATATTCTTGTAAGTTATCTTTACGGTATAAGAATGGATACCATTGTGTTCTCGGCTATTGCTATTTTGTTTTCCACAACGTATGCAACTAATAGAGTTATCGTTTCTAAGGTAATATTTATGCTGTTTTCCTTTGTGTATCTTTCTATTGAAATATCAGGATTTTTTTTCTTCCAAGAGTTTTTTGCACGTCCAAACTATCTTTTTATCGAACATTTAAAACACTATGAAGAACTTTCATTAATGATCTGGGAATGTTATAGCATCTATCTTACTGCGACAATTCTATTTGTAGTGTTTTCGATGATTGTAGTGTATAAAATCCTTTCAAAAATAGTAAAAGAAGGTGCTCTTAAACCAAGACTTGCCCTTTTACCACTTATTATTGTTATTCTA
>NZ_BAAHYK010000104.1:0-4778 GCF_054657595.1 Desulfocicer niacini | reverse complement strand
ATATCTGTTTAATGCTTTTATCATTATTTTGAAAGTGGGCAAAAAGTGGGCAAAATTGAAAGGTTGGTTGAGATATAAAACAAAAATGCTTGCAATTATATTGATCGCAAGACTTTGTTTTTATAAGTATTTTGAGTGGTGGGCCGTGAAGGGATCGAACCTTCGACCTACTGATTAAGAGGAATTAGTTTTGCTCTGTGTTTACCAACCTATCAGCCGTTTTGGGTGTAATTTTGGGTGCAAAACAGTTTAGTGAATGATAATATTCCATCGTTTTTTTATTGCCATGAGCCCTGATAATTGCTTTAAAACTTTGCATGTGATGCACTTATTTAGTTATTTGTTTTGCAGAAATAAAAACATTGGCAGCGATTAAAATTGCATCACGACAAATGTCTTCATCCGGATTAAAGTCGGGTAGGGCACTTCCCACTGGATATTTTGACGGTAAATAGATTGTATTTAAAAAATCACATTGCTCTTCTGTAATGTCCACTGAAATATCATGATCATTTAACAAATTTACTAATTCTAAAATATCATGAGTCCGTTTTAATTTGATATTTTTTTCAATAAAGATTGCTTTCAGGGGTTTCTCAGCAGCCTGTTGAGTATTTTGAAGACTTGGGTTGTACAGGTGGCTTTTGAGAAGAATTTTAGATGATTTTAAATTCTCTTCAGCAAATTTTAGCCAGACTTTGGTTTCATCTTTCATAGATTGTTTCCCCCTTTTCAATTTCTTCTATGAAAAAACCTTTTACTTCTGATTTAATCGGCAGAATATCAACGGGAATTATTTTTGAGATGTTGCGTACCAACTTACGGTACTTCATGGCCAGGGCAATATATTTTTGGTTACTATTTTGAAATATGGCTACATCAATATCATTTGGAGTGCTGGAGTGTAAAAAGGAACCAAACAATACAATCCGCTGAATCTCAGGTTCTTTGATAAGCGCATCTCTTATCTTGTCCTTTAATAATTCTTTTTTTAATCCAGATGAAGTCATACCCATTAAATGCTCCAAAGTGTCTATCAATTAGTATTTATTAAAGATACTGTTTTTCGGTAGTATAGTCAAGTTAACGCGATGCACGGCAATGGATCAATCGGTGGTCTTGACGTGAATCTGAATTCGGCCTGCAATCGGGTTATTTCCCTTCAAATTTTCTCATCTGGTCAACCATATGATTGTCCAGGACATCGGCATAAATCTGTGTGGTGGAGATGCTTTCATGGCCCAGAATTTTTTGTATTACCGGAAGGTCAATCCCGGCTTCAAGCATGGCCGTTGCTGCGCTGTGCCTTAAATGGTGGAAGTGAACATCTTTGAGACCACATTTCAGTGCCAGTTTTTTAAACCGGTGGGTATATGTGTCCGGATGAATTTTGAAATATGAGAACCATCAATATCCTTAATGGGTTGATCCTTTATGATTTCAATCAGGCTGTTGACGGCGGTGTAATCCATTTTTAGCGCCTTGAGGGACAGATCCCCACGGTTTTCTGAATACTCATTGAAATATTCGGATATGAGTTGAACCTTTTTCTTTTTGAGGGTTTCAATCTGATTCTCAAAATATTTCCTGACAACAAGCTCTGCCCTTTTCTTTGCAGTTGCTTTGTCTGTTGTTTTCAAAGTTCGCTTCTTTGACCGGGTAAACTGGATGTAATAGGTCTCACCACGGCGAAAGACAGGAAAACCATGTATTTTAAATTCTGTCACCATTTTTGAATCAAATTCCCAAAGAATCACAAATTTTATCCACAGCTTTTTTATCCTCATCACTGGGCGCGGATGATCTTCCAGTCATGGCTTGCCTTTCGCGGTAAGCATCTAATGATTTTCTGTCAAAGATCCATGGCTTTGTCTTTAGATGTTGATCTTTGAAGCCCACAATTATTTCTTTTTTTGCCAGAGAGACGAGCACTTTCTGGCCAAGGTTGGAATATGTTGCCGCCTGCTTCAGTTTCAGCCATCGACCAGGGGGCTGGAGTCGTATGGCGATTTTTTCGGCCAGGATGTCAATCTCCACTTGGTTCATCAGCTCACCCATTGTCTTTCTTTATGTCCGGGACAGAAAATAATGCCACCGTGGCTTCCGGCCAGAAATAGATTTTTGTTTTTGTGGGTGGCTCGATAACAGGCCCCAAGTCAAGGGGGGTTGGCTGAACGCCGAAACGCAGAAAAGCCTGTACGGATAGAGAGGGGGTGTTCTGTCCAAACAGGCTTTGTAATTGATTTGAATTGTGGTGCTGCATGAAGGCTCTCCTTTTCAGGAGAGCTTCGGAAAATTACGTGACAGGTAAATGATTACATATGAAAGGTAATTGTGTCAAGGGGCTATTTTATTGATGCTTTTTCTTTAAGCTCCTCAAGTGTTGTCAGCCAGGCGTTGAAGTGAGGGCATTGATTTCGTATGGTTTGAATTCCAATGGCTTCGGAAATGATTTTCCCCATGGCCACCTTTCTGTATCCTGTTTTCAATTTTTCAAGGCGCTTTGATGGCGCTTTCTCCGGGTCTTCATTTATTTCTTCTGGATTGTCATAGGCTTCAATCACTTTCTTAATCTCAACGATATTAATCCCTGTTTTTTCCGCCAGAATATCAGCATCGCTGAATAGTAATGCTTCAAACTCGTGCATTTCAATATAAGGGATAAATCGTGTTTCCGCATTGTACTGTGAAAACTGCTCCACAATCCCGTTGTATGTTTCACCTTCTAATATCTCAGCTTTTCTAATGGCTGGAAGTGTTCGACCCCCTTTGATTTTTCCTTGGATTTTTTTCTTACCCGGCCAGTCCGGATCAATCCTGAAAAAATCAAACATTGTTGATACATAAATGTCCTTACGCAGTTTGAGAAAATTTCCAATATCTTTTGCCGCTCGGCCAAAACGAATATCCCCACCTTTATGGCCGGGCTTTCCAATTACAGATGCCTGGAGAAATATATTCTTGTTGGCCAGCTCCGGAGCCAGCACATCCCGGACAAACGTCCGCTCTGTGGGGCCTTCCACGACAATATAGATATCTATACTATTCATGGGAGGGACCTCCCGCCACAATGTTTTTACGCCAGAGTTCTCCCAGGGAATAATCTTCAAGCCAGGTGGAGAGTTCTTCCTCATTCAGGCGCTTGAAGACAGATGCCCCTTTTTCCCGGTTGACCACAATGATATCGTTGGGCTCAAAATAGTCCACCAGGGCCGGGGATTGCGTGGATATAATAACCTGGGTCTTCTGGGAGGTGGCACTGATCAGCTCGGCCAGGATCTCAATGGCATAAGGATGTAACCCAAGTTCCGGCTCATCAATGATAATGGTTGATGGCGGATCCGGCTGCAAAAGGGCTGTGGCCAAGCATATAAACCGAAGGGTGCCGTCGGACATATGTTGGGGCTTAAGGGGGTAGTCGGATCCCTTTTGTCTCCAGCGGAGTCGGATTTTTTCATTCTTATTTGGTTTTAAAATAAAATCATCAAAAAAGGGGGTGACCAGGCGAATGGTTTCCACTATCTGTTCATACACATTCTTTTTGTGATGCTTCAAATCAAACAAAAAAGGGGCAATATTGGCGGCATCAAATCTCAGATACTCACAATCATCCACGGTTTCAAACCGGCGCATGGGGGCCATTTTACTGGTATCATGGAAGTGATAGATCTTCCATGAAGAAATGGCGTCATATATATAGGAAGCAACGCTTGGTCCCCCTGCAACACCACGTTTATCTTTTTCTTTGAGTAACTCCGGCTTGGATTGTCCACTTGCCATTTCCCACCAACCGCTTGTTCCTCCATCATAATACCTTGCCTCATCATTGATGATGAAGGTGGCATCGGCAGTGGGGGCAAGCTTGAAACGATAGCCATTTCCCCCAAATTTTGCCTCAACCTCTATTTGTCGGGTGATCTTGGGACCATTGAAAAGAAAATCATCGCTGCCGCCCCCATCGGCAATGTAGGCTTTCAAATTTGCGCGGTGAAGCCCCGGTAAAGGCAGTTCTATCATTGCTCTGAGCATTCGGAAGAAATCTATAAAATTACTTTTGCCGGCACCGTTTCCACCAATGAGAACATTCAGATTGGAAAGATTAAAATCCTCAAGATTCTTAATGGACTTGAATCCTTTTATTGTCAGCTTGTCTAATGATTGTGCCATTATATTTGTTCTCCATGTGCCACGGCTTTATGTTATTGCCTGAATAGGCAATTATTTCTAATCACTATGGAGTTGTTAACATAGGTATTTATGGATGACAAGGATGCTGGTGTATTTTGGGGTTAGAGAGTTCTTTTTACCCCTGATAAGTTGTTTTTAAGCATGAGAATGACTCTCTTTAGGAATGATTATCATGTAAAACCAAGACATTGACTTGGTCAGACCCCGTTTCCTCCGTTTTCCAGATTAAAAAGTCAAATTAACAGATTCGAAAACTTAAGATTTTCAAAGCAGTTTTGAAAAAGCTCTATCCAGCTTGGATTTATCTTGTTGAAAAAGATGAGTAAAGAAATGATAAACGGTAACCATGAAATACATTTATAAAATAGAAGGGTCCTGGTTAGGCTGCCTTCGTTTTTTGATAGGTTGGATTTCATATTTTCAATAGCTTTGTTAAGATCCTCAGGGAAGATATCCTTCTTACCTTTTATATGTTCCACGGGTATTGGTGCGCAGTCAAGTGCGCAGTGCTGCCTTATGCGAACAGGGGGGGCATGATCAAGAAAATAATTTTAGAATGGCAGAAGACGGTACCGCCTCTGTCTGGTATC